>JAVFAT010000069.1:0-8825 GCA_034002385.1 Azospira sp.
GAGGCCTTCGAGGCGGCCGGTGCGCTCGACCGGCTGGAGGGCTTCGCCAGCCACTTCGGCGCCGATTTCTACCGCCTGCCGCGCAACGGCGGTACGATCACGCTGGAAAAGCAGCCGCTGCCGGTGCCCGAGGCCTATCCCTACGTGCCGGGCGAGACGCTGGTGCCGCTGCGCGCCGGCGAGACGCTGGCCTGGCGCCTGCGCGGCCAGGGTTGAAGCCGCCGGTATTCGCAGGAATCCGCAGGAACCCGCTGAATTCACTGAACCCGCTGAACCCGAACCCGCGCCGAGGACATCGACGATGAAACGACTGGCTCTGCTCGCCCTTTTCGTACCGCTCCTTGCCGCCTGCGTAAACGACGGCATCGGCATGGTCATCGACGGCCCCGACCATGCCATTTCGCTGCTCCGCGAGCAGCCGCGCTTCTGGGAAAAGCGGATGGAGCTGAAAATCGTCGTTTCCCGTCTGCCCGACTGTCAGCGTCGGCACAATCTGCAACCGGCGGCAATCGATCCGGGCTTCAAGGTCGAGATCTACACGACCGGCCCCGACACCTATCTGCTCGAACAGGGCAAGCATCTCTACCTGACCGAAACGCAGACCTGCCGGGGTTTCCAGAAACTCACCGAAGTGCCGCCCGGCGGCAAGGGCGAACTGCTCGGCGTCTTCCGCGAGGAAAAGGGCAAGCTGGTTTTCGTCGCCGCGCAGCCGGCGCAGTGATCCGGCGCGTATAATCGGCGGCGAAGCTGGCCAGGCAACCGCCGGGTACGCAAGTACCGGGAGGAAAGTCCGGGCTCCGCAGAGCAGGATGCCGGCTAACGGCCGGGCGCTATAAGGCGCAAGCCCCAAGGCGACGGAAAGTGCAACAGAGAACAGACCGCCGATGGCCCATTCGTGGGATCAGGCAAGGGTGAAACGGCGAGGTAAGAGCTCACCGCGGACGTGGTAACACGGACGGCACGGCAAACCCCATCCGGAGCAAGGCCAAATAGGGAAGCGACAGGCGTGGCTCGCGCTGCTTCCGGGTAGGCTGCTTGAGCGGCGCGGCAACGCGTCGCCTAGAGGAATGGTTGCCCACGACAGAACCCGGCTTATCGGCCAGCTTCGCTTCATGCAAAAACGGGCGGCGTTCCATCGGACGCCGCCCGTTCCTCATTCCGGGGCAGGATCGGCAGGGGGGCGGTGTGCATTCCGCTCGAAGCCTCCTGCCCGTTCTTTCGCTGCCCTCCCGCCGTTCTCCCGTTTTTCGTTTCCGGTTCAGATCAGCCCTTCCCGCGCCAGCGCCTTCTGCACGCCGGGGCGGGCGGCAATGCGCGCGATGTACTGTTCGAGCGCCGGCCACGGCGCGAGGTCGATCTTCACCCACCTGGCCCAGCCAAGCACGGTGAATAGATAGGCGTCGGCGACGCTGAACTCGTCGCCCATCAGGTACGGCTGGCGCGCCAGCGTTTCGGCCAGGTCGTCGAAGCGGGAGGCCAGCCCCTTGCGCACTACGGCCTGCCATGCGTCCGGCGCGCCCTGGAAGAGCGGGCTGAAGCCCTTGTGCAGTTCGGTCGAGATGAAATTCAGCCATTCCTGCAGGCGCACGCGGGCGAAGCTGCCGGCGGGCGGCGCCAGCCGGGCGGCCGGAGCGAGGTCGGCCAGATACTGGACGATGGCCGGCCCTTCGGCGAGCACGCTGCCATCGTCGAGCTGCAGGCTTGGCACGTAGCCCCTCGGGTTGATGGCCAGGAAGTCGTCGCCGCTTTCCGTCTTCTTTGTCTTCAGGTCGACCTTGACCGCTTCGTGGGCGATGCCAGCCTCGCAAAGCACGATGTGCGGCGAGAGCGAGCAGGTGCCGGGGCTGTAGTAGAGCTTCATCGGTGTTCTCCGTAGTCGTGAGTGGAGCAGACCGCCGGACGGCGGTCACGGTTCCCCCTGTTTTCCGCCCCACTTCTCACAAAGCACTTTAACTTGCTTTTCACGACCATTGTTTTTCAAGGATAATTTCTTCATAAACTTTCTTCGAGAATGGCTCTAAGTCCTTGTCCCCATTGAAAAAAACTGCAAAAACCTCTTGACCCTCCTCAAGTTGGGTCTTAAAGTGGGAAAAAGTGGTGAACGGTGGTTTTTTGGGGGAAATCCGGGTCTGTCCCGGTATTGAACGAGGGGTCGGGGAATCATGTTTTTCGGAGCGGCTGCACTGAGTCTCGATGCGAAAGGGCGCCTGGCCATCCCGGCCCGCCATCGCGACGCGCTCGTCGCCGCCGCCAACGGCACCCTGGTACTCACCGCCCATCCGCACCGCTGTCTGTTGCTCTATCCCGAACCTGACTGGACGCCGATCCGCGACAAGGTGCTGGCGGCGCCCAGTCTCGAACAGCAATCCGCGCTCCTGAAACGCCTGCTCGTCGGCTTCGCCCGTGAGGAATCGCTCGATTCCGCCGGGCGACTGCTGGTGGCGCCGGAGCTGCGTCAATTCGCGCAGCTGGAAAAACAGGTGTGGCTGGTCGGGCAGGGCAAGCATTTCGAAATCTGGTCGGATGCCGGCTGGCAGAAGCAGCAGGAGGCGATCTTCGCGCTCGGCGATTCGCTGCTGCCATCCGGTCTCGAGGATCTGGCTTTGTGAACGCACCCGCGCAGCACCTGACGGTTCTGCTGCGGGAGGCGGTCGAGGCGCTGGCAATCAAGCCTGCCGGCGTTTACGTGGACGCCACCTTCGGGCGTGGCGGACACAGCCGGGCGGTTCTCGAACGGCTTGGCCCGGACGGGCGGCTGCTGGCGATCGACCGCGATCCGCGGGCGATCGAAGCGGCGGCGGCGATCCGGGATGAACGATTCAGGATCGTGCATCGGCCTTTCGGCGAACTGGCCGAGGCGGTGCGCGAAGCAGGATTTGGCGGCGTGGATGGCGTGCTGATGGATGTCGGCGTGTCGTCCCCGCAGCTGGATGAGGGGGAGCGGGGGTTCAGCTTCCGTTTCGATGCGCCGCTCGACATGCGGATGGATACGACGCAGGGCGAGACGGCCGCGGAATGGCTGGCGCGGGCCGACGAACGAGAAATTACTCAGGTGGTGAGGGACTATGGCGAAGAACGGTTTGCTTTCCAGATTGCAAAGAAGATTGTGGCTGCTCGGCGAGAGCGGCCTGTTGCAACCACAGGGCAGCTCGCCGCGCTTGTACGCGAGGCCGTGCGGACCCGCGAGCCCGGTCAGGACCCGGCGACGCGCACCTTTCAGGCTCTACGGATTCATATCAATCAAGAGCTCGCACAGCTTGCGCTGACCCTGCCGCAGGCTGTCGAAGTGCTCAATCCGGGAGGGCGGCTGGTGGTCATCGCCTTTCATTCGCTCGAAGACCGCATCGTCAAGCGTTTCATGCGCGACGAAGCGGCGCCCGGTGCCGCCCTGCCGAAGCATCTACCGCTTTCCGTGGCGCAGTTGCCGGCGGCGCGGCTCCGCCTCGTCGGCAAGGCGGCAAAGGCATCCGACGCCGAGATCGCGGCCAATCCGCGCGCCCGCAGCGCGGTGATGCGCGTGGCGGAGAAGTGCTGATGCTGCGCACCAATCTCTTCCTGCTGTTCTTCGTCATGTGTTGCGCGCTTGGCGTCGTCACGTCGCAGCACAAGGCGAGAAAGCTCTTTCAGGCGCTGGAGGCGGAGCAGGAACGGACACGGCAGCTCGACGTCGAATTCGGCCAGCTGCAGCTGGAACTGTCGACCTGGGCGACGCATCCGCGTATCGAGAAGCTTGCCCGGGAGCGTCTGAAGATGCAGGCGCCGGAGGCTCGCCAGCTGTTCGTCGTGCCCGCCGGGGGGCCGCGATGATCCGTGGCCGCGGCGCCCACCGTTTCACCGAGAGTCCGGTGCTGCAACTGGCGCTGCCGGGCTGGCGTTCGCGCCTGCTCGGGCTATGCCTGCTCGTCGCCTTCGGCGTGCTGGTCGGGCGCGCCTTCTATCTGCAGATCGTGAACGACGACTTCCTGCAGGAAAAAGGCGAGTCCCGCTATCGCCGCGACATCGAAATATCGGCCTCGCGCGGGCGGGTGACGGATCGCCACGGCGATGTGCTCGCCGTGTCCACGCCGATGCAGTCGATCTGGGCCATTCCCTCCGATGCGCGGCTCGACGCCGGACAGATGCGCGAACTGGCCAAGGCGCTTGAAATCGACGTCAAGGAATTGACGCGCAAGCTGGCCAGCGACAAGGGGTTCGTTTACCTGCAGCGACAGGTGGCGCCCGACGTCGGCGAGCGCATCGCGGCGATGCGCCTGCCCGGTATCTACCAGAACAAGGAATACCGGCGTTATTACCCGACCGGCGAGATGACGGCGCACATCGTCGGCTTCACCGGCATCGACGGCAAGGGGCTGGAAGGCGTCGAGCTGGCCTTCGAGCAGAGCCTCACCGGTCACGCCGGTAGCCGCAGCGTGATCCGCGACCGGCGCGGCCTCATCGTCGAGGACGTCGGCTCCATCCGGCCGCCGCAGGACGGCAAGGACATCCGTCTGGCGCTCGACTCGAAGATCCAGTACCTCGCCTACAGTCACCTGAAGCAGGCGATTGCCGGGCACAAGGCGAAGGCTGGCGGCGCCGTCGTCGTCGATGCCAAGAGCGGCGAGATCCTGGCGCTCGCCAACTGGCCGACCTACAACCCGAACAACCGGCAGCACCTCTCCGGCGCCCAGTTGCGCAACCGCGCGGTGACCGACACCTTCGAGCCGGGATCGACGCTGAAACCCTTCACTGCGGCGCTGGCGCTCGAATCGAGCAAGTTCCGCTTCGATTCGGTGATCGACACCGATCCGGGGCGCCTGACGATCGGCAATGCGACCATTTCCGACACGCGCCGCCTCGGCCCGCTGACCGTCGCCGAGATCATCCAGAAGTCGTCGAACGTCGGCACCGCCAAGATCGCCGCCAGCTTTGCGCCGCGCGAGATGTGGGAAATGTTCGATGCCATCGGCTTTGGCCAGTTGCCGCGTCTGGGTTTCCCCGGCGAGGTGGGCGGCCGCCTGCGCGCCTGGAAGACCTGGCGGCCGATTGAACAGGCAACGATGTCCTATGGTCACGGCATTTCGGTTTCGCTGCTGCAGCTGGCGCGTGCCTACACGGTGTTCGCCCGCGATGGCGAACTGCTGCCGCTGTCGCTGATGCGTATCGACGACGGCCCGGTGACCGGTGCCCAGGTGTTCTCGCCACAGACCGCGCGCGAAGTGCGGGCTATGCTGGAGATGGCCGCCGGCCCCGGTGGCACGGCGCCGAAGGCACAGGTGCCGGGCTATCGCATCGCCGGCAAGACCGGCACCGCGCACAAGATCGAGGGCGGTGTCTACGCCGACAAATACGTCGCTTCCTTCGTCGGTTTCGCTCCGGCCTCCGACCCGCGCATCATCGTCGCCGTGATGATCGACGAACCTTCAGCCGGCCGTCACTACGGCGGCGCCGTCGCCGGGCCGGTCTTCTCGGCCATCACCGGCGGCGCCTTGCGCACGCTCGGCGTTGCTCCCGATGCGCCGATGACCGTCGCCGACGCGCCGCAGGCGTCGGCAAGAGGACAGCTGTGAGCGCGCCGGCGCGGATTCCTGTCGCGCCGCAGGCGGCCTCGCCGGCCGAGGTCGTCGCCCGGCTGCTCTCCCGCCTTGCCGAGCTTGGTGTGGAGCCGGGGGGCGTCGCCGACGATTCGCGCCAGCTGCGGCCGGGCGATCTGTTCCTTGCCTGCCCCGGCGAGCACGCCGACGGCCGTCGCTATGTCGACGAAGCCATCGCGCGCGGCGCCGTTGCCGTGCTTCTCGAAGAAAGCGCCGATTGCGCCGGCGCGGCCTTGCCTGTGCCGTCGCTGGCCGTGCCCGGCCTGCGTGCGCTGGCCGGCGACCTCGCGCACGCCATCGCCGGGCAGCCGAGCGAGCGGCTGTCGCTGATCGCCGTCACCGGCACCAACGGCAAGACGAGCTGCTCGCAGTGGATTGCCCGCGCGCATCCGCGCCGCTGCGCCATCGTCGGCACGCTCGGCGCCGGTTTTCCCGGTGCGCTCGACGAAACCGGCTTCACGACGCCGCAGGCGCCGACGCTGGCACGCTGCCTGGCCGACTTCCTCGACCATGGCGCCGACGCCTGCGCGCTGGAAGCGAGTTCGATCGGCATCGAAGAGGGCCGACTGAACGGCGCGCATGTGGACATCGCCGCCTTCACCAACCTGACGCGCGACCACCTCGACTACCACGGCACGATGGAAGCCTACGCCGCCGCCAAGGAAAGGCTCTTCCTGTGGCCGGGCCTGCGTGCCGCAGTGCTCAATCTCGACGATCCCTTCGGTCGCCATCTGGCCGGGGTGGGCAATGCGCGCTTCCGGATCGGCTATACGCTCACTGACGCCACCGCGTCGGTCGACATGGTGCTTGCCGCGACCGATCTTCGCCACACCGGGGGCGGCGTCGCCTTCACGCTGCGCACGCCGCAGGGGGCGTTCGACGTGCAAAGCCGTCTGGTCGGCCGCTACAACGTCGCCAACCTGCTGGCGGTGGCCGGCGTACTGCTAGCCGCCGGCCTGCCGTTCGGGCAGTTGCCGGAGCGCCTGGCCGCGCTGGAGGCGCCGCCGGGCCGGATGCAGCGCCTGGGCGGTGGCGACAAGCCGCTCGTCGTCGTCGATTACGCGCATTCGCCGGATGCGCTGGCCAACGCGCTCACCGCGTTGCGCGAGGAAACGGATGCGCGCGGTGGCCGCCTGGTCTGCGTCTTCGGCTGCGGTGGCGAGCGCGACCAGGGCAAACGGCCGCTGATGGGCGAGGTCGCCGCGCGCCTCGCCGACCGTGTCGTGCTCACCAGCGACAACCCGCGTGGCGAATCGCCGGCCGCGATCATCGAGGAAATCCGTGTCGGTGCGCCGACCGCCGAGGTCGTCGTCGACCGCCGACGGGCCATTGCCGCCGCCATCGCCGCTGCCGCGCCGGCCGACGTCGTGCTGCTCGCCGGCAAGGGGCACGAGGCTTACCAGGAAATCGCCGGCGCCTTCCATCCTTTTTCCGACCTGGTCGAGGCCGAGGCCGCGCTGGTCATCCGCCAGGAGTCCGCATGAGCGCCGCGCCGCATCGTTCCCAGTCCCGATCTCTGTCATCCGGTGAGCGGAAGGCGGCCGCCGGCGCGTGCGCGATGATGAGCTTGTCCGCCGCTGCCGCCGCGCTCGGCGGGCGTCTGCTCGATGCGGGCGGCGAGCCTGCCGGCGATGTCGCCGGCCGGACGTTTTCGGCCGTGTCCACCGACAGCCGGACGGCGACGAGCGGCACGCTCTTCATCGCCCTCTCCGGCGAGAATTTCGATGGTCATGCCTTTGTCGCTCTGGTCGCTGCCGCCGGTGCCGTCGCCGCCGTCGTTGCCGACGAGGCGGCCGCCGGCCTTGCCGGTGCCGGCCTGCCACTCATTGCCGTCGCCGACACCCGCCTTGCCCTCGGCCGGCTGGCCGCGCACTGGCGCGAAGGCTTCGAACTGCCGCTGATCGCAGTCACCGGCTCGAACGGCAAGACGACGACCAAGGAGATGATCGCCGCGATCCTCGCTGCCGCTTATGGCGACGCGGTGCTGGCGACGCAGGGCAACTTCAACAACGACATCGGCTTGCCGCTGACGCTGCTGCGGCTGAACGGCAGCCACCGGGCGGCCATCGTCGAGCTGGGCATGAACAATCCCGGCGAGATCGACTATCTGACGCGTATCGCCCGACCGACTGTGGCCGTCATCACCAATGCGCAGCGCGCGCACCTGCAGGGCATGGGTTCGCTAGACGCCATCGCGCTCGAAAAGGGCGCGATCTACGGCAGTCTCGCCGGCGACGGCGTTGCCGTGATCAACGAGGACGATCCTCATGCCCCGTTGTGGCGGGCGCAGAGCGCCAGCCGTCGCGTCGTCGGCTTCGGCCTCGGCCCGGGGGCCGAGGTGCGCGGCAACGTGCGCCTGCACGGCCTGGATACCGAGCTGCACTTCATCACGCCGACCGGGGAGGGCGCTGTCGATCTGGCCTTGCCCGGCCTGCACAACGCGCGCAACGCGCTGGCGGCCGTCGCTGCCACCTACGCCGCCGGTGTGCCGTTTGCCGCCATCGAGCGGGGCCTGGCCGCTTTCAAGGGCGTCAAGGGGCGCCTGCAGCGGCGGGCCGGTCTGAACGGTGCCGTCGTCCTCGACGATACCTACAACGCCAACCCGGATTCGGTGCGCGCCGGTATCGACGTGCTCGCTTCGACCATCGGTCGCAAGATTCTGGTGCTTGGCGACATGGGCGAGATCGGCGAGGCCTCGGCACAGTACCACGACGAGATCGGCGGTTACGCCAAGAGCGCCGGTGTCGACGCACTCTTCGCCCTTGGCGAGGCGAGTGTCGTCGCCGCCCGCAACTTCGGTGACGGTGCCTGCCACTACAAGAAGGTCGAAGAATTGATCGACGCCCTGAAGCCCGCGTTGACGGCGAACACCACCGTCCTCGTCAAGGGGTCGCGCTTCATGCGCATGGAACGTGTGGCCGATGCCATCGCACCTGCACCGACGGAGGATGCACCATGCTCCTGATGCTTGCCCAGTGGCTCGGCCAGGATGTCCGCGCCTTCAACGTCTTCGGCTACATCACGCTGCGTACCGTACTGGCGGCGATGACCGCGCTCATCATCTCGTTCATCGCCGGCCCGCGCGTGATCCGCTGGCTGGCGGCCAAGAAGATCGGCCAGGCGGTGCGCACCGACGGCCCGCAGACGCACCTCGTCAAGTCGGGCACGCCGACCATGGGCGGCGTGCTGATCCTGATCGCCGTCGCCATCACCACGCTGCTCTGGGCCGACCTGACCAACCGCTACGTCTGGGTG
>JAVFAT010000070.1:0-8791 GCA_034002385.1 Azospira sp.
GTTCGGTCCTCATGCAGCGCATGGTGGAAGAGGGCGACTTCGCCCATATCGAGCCGGTGTATTTTTCGACCTCGAACGCTGGCGGCAAGGCCCCGGCCTGCGGTGGCAAGGAAGCGGCGGCGCCGTTGCAGGACGCATCGAACATCGACGCGCTGAAGGCCTGCGACATCGTCATCACCTGCCAGGGTGGCGACTACACCAAGGAAGTCTTCCCCAAGCTGCGCGCCACCGGCTGGAACGGCCACTGGATCGACGCCGCCAGCGCGCTGCGCATGGCCGACGACGCCGTCATCATCCTCGACCCGGTCAACATGAACGTGATCAAGGATTCGCTGGCAAAGGGTAAGAACGGCGGCGGCCGCAACTGGATCGGCGGCAACTGCACCGTGTCGCTGATGCTGATGGGCCTGGGCGGCCTGTTCCAGAACGATCTCGTCGAATGGGCGACGTCGATGACCTACCAGGCGGCTTCCGGCGCCGGCGCGCAGAACATGCGCGAGCTGATCTCGCAGATGGGCGTGATTCATGATTCGGTCAAGGATCTGCTCGCCGATCCGGCTTCGGCCATCCTCGACATCGACCGCAAGGTCGCCGAAACCATCCGTTCGGACAGCTTCCCGAAGAAGAACTTCCGCAACACCCCGCTCGCCGGCTCGCTGATCCCGTGGATCGACGTCCCGGTTGAGGGCGGCCAGTCGAAGGAAGAGTGGAAGGGCGGCGCCGAGTGCAACAAGATCCTCGGCAAGCCGGCTTTCCGCTCGCCCGGCTCGATCCCGATCGACGGCCTCTGCGTGCGCATCGGCGCCATGCGCTGCCACTCGCAGGCGCTGACCATCAAGCTGAAGAAGGACGTGCCGCTCGACGAGATCAGCGACATGCTGGCCAAGGCCAACCAATGGGCCAAGGTGGTGCCGAACGAGCGCGAGATTTCCGAGCGCGAACTCACGCCGGCCGCCGTCACCGGCACGCTGACCGTTCCGGTCGGCCGTCTGCACAAGATGGCGATGGGCCCGGAGTACCTGGCGGCCTTTACCTGTGGCGACCAGCTGCTGTGGGGCGCCGCCGAGCCGCTGCGCCGGATGCTGCGCATCCTGCTCGACGCCTGAGCGGACGTCTGTGGGCCGGGAAACCGGTGCTGCAGCCGATGAAAACCGGGGCTTGCCCCGGTTTTTGCATTGCCCCGACACATCGTTTGCGCAACGAACATCAGAAGTGGGTTGAGCTTGCGCCTCTAACTGCATGATGTTATTTTAAATATTCCAATTAGACCCACAGGTGGCGCGGTGACAGGGAAAAGACGATTCGCGTTCGAGCTTCGCGCATCGACGCTGGCCTTGGCGGCCGGATTTGCGTTGTCCGCGCTGCCGTTCGCGGCTCAGGCCGCCGGGCTTGGCAAGGTGAGCGTTTTTTCCGCGCTCGGGCAGCCGCTGCGCGCCGAGATCGAGTTGTCGGCGACGGAAGAGGAACTGGCCAGCATGAAGGCCGGCCTGGCTTCGCCCGAAATATTCAAGGCGGCCGGCGTCGACTACGCTTCCTCGTTCGCCGATCTGCGCTTTACCATCGATCAGCGTCCTGGCAGCGGGCCGGTGATCCGGCTGGAATCGGATCGCCCGATCAACGATCCCTTCGTTGACATGCTGCTCGAACTCAACTGGGCTTCCGGCCGCCTCGTCCGCGAATACACCTTCCTCCTCGATCCGCCGGAACTGATGAGCGGCCGTCCGCCCGTCGCCCCGCCGGCGCTCGCAGCGCCGGCCCCGCAGGAAAGCCGGCTGGCGGCGGGCGTCGAGACCGCCACCCCTGCCGCGCCGCCGGCCCAGCCTGCGCCATCGGCCGCGCCGCCCGCGGCAAGAACCCCGCCCGCTCCGGCGCCTGTCCCGGAACCTGCACCGGCGCCGGTCGCCGCCTCCTACGAGGTCAAGCGCGGCGACACGCTGCGCAAGATCGCCGCCGCCCATGTGCACGAAGGCGTTTCGCTGGAACGGATGCTGGTCGGCCTGTACCGCGCCAACCGTGACACCTTCGATGACCGCAACATGAACCGCCTGCAATCCGGGCGCATCCTGACGGTGCCCGAGCGCAGCGAGGTCGAGGCCATAAGCGAGGAAGAGGCGCGCAAGGAAATCGCCGTTCAGGCCGCCGACTGGAATGCCTATCGCCGGCGGCTGGCCGCTGCCGCCGAGCAGGCGCCGGCAAGCGATGGCGAAGCCAGCCAGGCCGTTGCCGGTCGCATCACGCCGAAACTTGAGGAAAAGGCCGCGCCGGCCGCGCAGGCACAGGATCAGGTACGTGTCTCCCGCGCCGAAACCGGCGAAGCGGCGCTGCTGGCCAAGGACAAGGCGCTCAAGGAGGCGAACGAGCGGCTTGCCCTTCTCGAACGCAACGTCGACGAGCTGAAGAAACTGCTCGAAATGAAGAATCAGAGCCTCGCCGAGATGCAGAAGGCGGCGAGCGGCGCGGCACCGGCGGCGCCAAAACCCGTCGAGCCGGCGGAGAAACCCGCCGAAGCCGCCACGAAAGTGGCAGAGACGAAAGCGGCAGAAACAAAGGCGCCTGCAGCGTCGGCACCGGAAAAGCCCGAGGCCGGAGACAAGCCGGCGCCGGCTGCGGAGCCGAAGGAAGAGGCGGGCCAGCAGGCGCACGCCGCGCCGAAGCCGGCCGCGCCGCCCAAACCCAAGCCCAAGGTCATTCCGCCGCCTCCGCCGGAGGAACCCGGTTTCGTCGAGTCCTTGCTGGAAGACCCGAAGCTGCCTGCTGCCGGTGGCGGCCTCATCGCCTTGCTGCTCGCCTACGCTCTCGTCCGTCGCCGCCGTGCCGCGGCCGGGGAGGGCGCCGACGACGATGGCGCGCTTTCCCTGACGCAGAGCAGCCTCGACGGCAACTCCATGTTCCATGACGGTGGCCAGAACGTGGACACCACGAAAACGCTGCCGCAGACCGATTTCAGCCAGGCCGGGCCGGGCACCATCGATACCGACGAGGTCGATCCGGTAGCCGAGGCCGACGTGTACATGGCCTATGGCCGCGATGCGCAAGCCGAGGAAATCCTGCTCGAAGCCAAGGCCAAGGACCCCGGCCGCCACGCCATCCATCTGAAATTGCTCGAAATTTATGCCGCCCGCGAAAGCGTCGCGCAGTTCGGGGCGCTGGCTACCGAGTTGCACCGGGACACCGGTGGCGTCGGGATGGATTGGGAGAAGGCGGCGGCCATGGGTCGCAAGCTCGATCCGGGCAACCCGCTCTACGGTGCCAATGCGTCCTTGCCGGAGCCTGCACCGGCGGAAGTTACCGGAGCCGATGCGCTAGCCGAAACCGCTGCCGAGCCTGCCGCCGACCTCGTTTCGCCGGAGGCGGAAAGCGCCTCGTCCGATCTCGATTTTGTCCTCGACGCCGAGGAAGCGCCTGCCGCCGAGCCGTCGCTTGCCGGTTTCGACGCGTCTGCCATGCCGGATGGCGCCGACACGCCGCAGGTGGAAGTCGTCGACACCGCCCTCGACTTCGATTTCGACGTGCCCGAAGCGCCTGCTGAGTCCGCCGCGAGCGAGCCGGCGCCGGCAGACGCGCCGGTAGACGCGCCGGTAGACGATTTCTCCACCCTCGATTTCGACCTGCCGGAAACCGGAGTCGAACCGGCGGTGGCAGGCGAAGCTGTGCCGGAGACGGAAGCGGAAACAGCGGAGGTGGCAGAGACTGCAGAGACGGCAGAGGCTTCGCCAGCCGGCGAAAGCGACGAAAGCGCTTTCGATTTCGACCTGACGCCGCCTGTCGTCGAGGAAAGCGCAGCCGAAGCATCGGCACCGGCCTTCGACATGAGTTCGATCAGCCTCGACCTCGCCGAACCCACCGCCGCGCCCGAAGAGGAAACGGCTCCCGTCGATTTCGACGCGCTGCCGCCTATCGCCGATCCGGAGGCGGTCGATGCGGGTTTTGCTGCCGATTTCGCTGCCGAAGCTCCGGAGTCCGCCGAAGCCGCAGAAACTGTGGAAAACGCCGAATTCGAAGCGCCAGCGCCTGCCGATCTGGCGGATTTCGACGCCGCTTTCGCGGAACCCGCCCTGCCGCCAGAGGCCGCGCCGAAGGCGGAAACCGCCGATTTTGCCGATCTCGCCGAACCGGCCGAGTCGCCCGTCGAGTCCGCCGAGCTGCTCCCCGATCCGATCAACGAGGAAGCCGCCACCAAGCTCGATCTGGCCAAGGCCTACGAGGAAATGGGTGACTTCGAGGGCGCCCGCGAACTGCTGCAGGAAGTGCTGCTCGAAGGCAACGCCGAACAGCAGGCGCAGGCACAGGCCAGCCTCGAACGGATCGATTCCTGACTCTTCCCCGGCGGACGTGATCGCGGACGTCCGCCGCCAAGGCGCGAAGCGTTCTCAAGGGAAGCAGGGGCAGGGAGGCAGGGGATCGCCTCGCATCTGCTCGCATCTGATTTCTCGGCACTGATTTTTTCGTCCATCCCTCGCGGTCTTGCGGCAGATGCTCAAGGGCGCTTATGTTGCCAAGCGCGTTCAGGCGTTCCCCGTCAGCGCCCTCCGCCCGGAACCATTCACCCGGAACTCAGAACCCGGAACCCCGGCGGAGCCAGTAGAATGGCGGGCCGCCTTTTCCTGCAAGCGCGGCCTTTTTTCTTTGCCCCATCTCCACATTCCTCCGCTCTTCGCGCATCGATGGCTCCATCCGCCGCTCGCATCGCTCGTCTGCCGCTGCTGCATCCAGTGCATCGTCTGTGCTGCTGGCTGCTTGCCGTCGTTGCCGTGCAGTCGCTCTCCGGCTGGTCGCTGATGCTGGCCTTGCCGCTCGTGCTGTTCGGTGGCCGCGCCGTCGTCGTTCGCTGGCTGCGGCTGGCCTGGCGCGCCCGCTGGCTGTTGCTGTCGCTGCTCGCCGTGCTTGCCTGGGGCGTCGCCGGTGAGCCGGTGCTCGTCGACGGCGGTGTCTGGATTCCGACCTGGGAAGGGCTGGCGGCCGGGCTGACGCAGGCGGGCCGCCTGCTGCTGGTGCTCGGCGCCGTTGCGCTGCTGCTCGAAACGACGCCGCCAGAGCAGTTGATGGCCGGTTGTCACGGGCTGCTGCGTGCGCTCGTTGCGCCGCTGCGCGTCTTGCCGCGCTCGATCCGTCCGCGCCCGGACGTCAATCGCGCGGTGGTGCGCCTGTCGCTCGCGCTGCATTACGCCGCGCGCGCGCCGAAGGGGGGCTGGCAGCACCTGCTCGATCCCGATCCGGCAGCGGAAGCGCCAGCGACGGTCAGGCTCGCCCTGCCGCCGGCCCGTGCCGTGGACTGGGCGGCGCTCGCCGCCGCGCTGGTGGCAACGACGCTGGTGCTGCGGGCATGAAGATCGCGCTCTGCCTCGAATACGATGGCCGTGCTTTCCACGGCTGGCAGACGCAGCCGGGCGGCAACACCGTGCAGGATGCGCTGGAGGCGGCACTGTCGGCGATCGCCGGGGCGCCGGTGGCAACGGTGTGCGCCGGGCGCACCGATGCCGGGGTGCACGCGAGCTGCCAGATCGTGCATTTCGAATGCCTCGCCGAGCGGCCGTTGTCGGCCTGGGTGCGCGGCGTCAATGCGCTCTTGCCGGATGCCGTTGCCGTGCGCTGGGCGCACCCGGTGGCGGACGATTTTCATGCCCGCTTTTCGGCGCGCGGCCGGCGTTACCGCTACCTGCTGCTCAACCGGCCGCAACGCCCTGGATTGATGCACGGCCGCGTCGGCTGGTTCCATCAGCGGCTCGACCTCGCGGCGATGCAGGATGCCGCCGCGCGGCTCGTCGGCGAGCACGATTTCTCGGCTTTCCGCGCCGCCCAGTGCCAGGCGAAATCGCCGGTGAAAACGCTGCGCGAAGCGCGCATCTCGGTGCAGGGCGAGTATCTCGTCTTCGACTTCGCGGCCAGCGCCTTTCTGCACCACATGGTGCGCAATCTGGTCGGCAGCCTCGTTTACGTCGGCAAGGGCAAGCATCCGCCGGCCTGGGTGGACGAACTGCTCGCCTGCCGCGACCGCAAGAAGGCGGCGCCGACCTTTTCGCCGGACGGTTTGTACCTTTCCGGCGTCGAATACGAAGCGCACTGGGGATTGCCGGAGCTGCCGGCGCCGGTGCTCACGGAGGCATGAACATGCGTACCAGAATCAAGATCTGCGGCATCACCACGGTCGAGGATGGCCTGGCGGCGGCGAACGCGGGCGCCGACGCCATCGGCCTCGTCTTCTATCCGGAGAGTCCGCGCTTCGTCGGGCTGGAGTCCGCCGCCGCGATCGCACGGGCGCTGCCGCCTTTCGTCGACGTCGTCGCGTTGTTCGTGAACGCCGCCCCGGAAACGGTACGCGAAACGCTCGCCGCCGTGCCGGTGAACATCCTGCAATTCCACGGTGACGAGGACGAAGCGTATTGCCGGCAGTTCGGCCGTCCGTACTACAAGGCGGCGCGCATGAGGCCGGGCTTCGATTTGCTACAATACGCGGCTTTGTTTCCGTCGGCCCAGGCGCTGCTTCTCGATGCCTACGTCGACGGTTACGGTGGCGGCGGGCACGCCTTCGACTGGACTCTGATCCCGACCGGCCTGCCGCGCCCGATGGTGCTTTCCGGCGGCCTGACCGTCGCCAATGTCGGCGAAGCCGTGCGCCGCGTGCGTCCGCCGGCGGTCGACGTGTCGTCCGGCGTCGAGATGTCGAAGGGCGTGAAGGATCACGCCAGGATTGCCGCCTTTATTGCTGGAGTTCGCAATGCAGATGTATGACCACACGCCGAACGCAGATTCCGCCCGTCAGGGCGGGATAAGTGAGGCAAAGCGTGATTCCGGCGCCGAAGGTGCCCCAAACCGTGGCGAGGAAAGCTCTGCCCGTTGGGCAGAGCTGACTCACCTGCCGGACGACCGGGGCCACTTCGGCCCTTACGGCGGCCTGTTCGTTGCCGAGACACTGATCCCGGCGCTGGAGGAACTGAAGGAAGCCTATGCCGCCGCGCAGAAGGATCCGCAGTTCGTCGCCGAATTCGAATACGAGCTGAAGCACTACGTCGGCCGGCCGAGTCCGGTCTACCACGCCAGGCGCTGGTCGGAGCTGCTCGGCGGTGCGCAGATCTACCTCAAGCGCGAGGATCTGAACCACACCGGCGCGCACAAGGTGAACAACTGCATCGGCCAGGCCATGCTCGCCCGCCGCATGGGCAAGCCGCGCGTCATTGCCGAAACCGGCGCCGGCCAGCACGGTGTCGCCACGGCCACCGTCGCTGCGCGCTATGGCATGGAATGCGTGGTCTATATGGGCAGCGAGGACGTCAAGCGCCAGGCCGCCAACGTCTATCGCATGAAACTGCTCGGCGCCACTGTCGTCCCGGTCGAGTCCGGCTCGAAGACGCTGAAGGATGCGTTGAACGAAGCGATGCGCGACTGGGTGACCAACGTGCACAACACCTTCTACATCATCGGCACCGTCGCCGGCCCGCACCCGTACCCGATGATGGTGCGCGACTTCCAGGCGGTGATCGGCAAGGAGTGCATCGAGCAGATGCCGGAGATGACCGGCCGTCAGCCCGACTACGCGATTGCTGCCGTCGGCGGTGGCTCGAACGCGATGGGCCTGTTCCACCCGTACATTCCGTTCGCGGAGGTGAAGCTCGTCGGCGTCGAGGCGGCTGGCGAAGGGCTGGACTCCGGCCATCACGCCGCCTCGCTGGAGCGCGGCCGCCCCGGCGTGCTGCACGGCAACCGCACCTACCTGCTGCAGGACGAGGACGGGCAGATCATCGAGACGCACTCGATCTCGGCCGGCCTCGACTACCCGGGCGTTGGCCCTGAGCACGCCTGGCTCAAGGATTTCGGCCGTGCCGAATACGTCGGCATCACCGACGCCGAGGCGCTGCAGGCCTTCCACGACCTGTGCCGTTTCGAGGGCATCATCCCGGCGCTGGAATCCAGCCACGCGCTGGCCTATGCCGCCAAACTCGCGCCGACGCTGCCGAAGGACAAGGTTCTGCTGGTCAATCTCTCCGGTCGCGGCGACAAGGACATGCACACCGTCGCCGAAAAATCCGGCATCCAGTTCTGATGAGAACCATCGGGCACGGCGACGCGGCGGCACGGGAAACATCGTTTCTCCGGGACGTTTCCTGCCTCTCCTTGTCTTTGTGGTGAAAGGTTTTATGTCCTCCCGTATCCAGACCACATTTCAGCGCCTGCAGGCGCAGGGCCGCAAGGCGCTGATTCCGTTCATCACCGCCGGCGACCCCGATCCGGCGCTGACCGTGCCGCTGATGCGGGCGCTGGTCGAGGCCGGTGCCGACATCATCGAACTGGGCGTGCCGTTCTCCGACCCGATGGCCGACGGCCCGACCATCCAGCGCGCTTCTGAGCGTGCCCTGGCCAAGGGCATGACCATGCGGAAGCTGCTCGCCCTCGTCGCCGAATTCCGCCAGACCAATGCCGACACGCCGGTGGTGCTGATGGGCTACGCCAACCCGGTCGAGGCCATGGGCGTCGATCGTTTCGGTGCCGCGGCCGCGGATGCCGGCGTCGATGGCGTTCTGGTTGTCGACTATCCGCCCGAGGAGAGCGCCGAATTCTCGGCAGCAATGAAGGCGCACGGACTCGATCCGATCTTCCTGCTGGCGCCGACCTCGACCGAGGAGCGCATCGCCGGCACCGCCAGGGTCGCCAGCGGTTACGTCTATTACGTTTCGTTGAAGGGCGTCACCGGCTCGGCGGCGCTCGATGTCGACGCCGTTGCCGCACGCCTGCCGGCGATCCGCGCCAGGACCGGCCTGCCGGTCGGCGTCGGCTTCGGCATCCGCGACGCCGAAAC
>JAVFAT010000071.1:0-8729 GCA_034002385.1 Azospira sp.
GCTGCTGAAGCTGGTCGAGGGCACCGTCGCCAGCATCCCACCGCAGGGCGGGCGCAAGCACCCGAACCAGGATTTCGTCCAGGTCGACACCACCAACATCCTGTTCATCTGCGGCGGAGCCTTCGACGGACTGGAGAAGGTCATCCGCAACCGCTCGGAAAAGGGCGGCATCGGCTTCGGCGCCGAGGTCAAGCAGAAGGACGACAAGAAGGCCATCGGGGAAGTCTTCCGCTCGGTCGAACCGGAGGACCTCATCAAGTTCGGCCTGATTCCCGAACTGATCGGCCGTCTGCCGGTGGTGGCGACGCTGGAGGAACTATCGGTCGAGGCGCTTGTCCAGATTCTCGTCGAGCCGAAGAACGCGCTGGTCAAGCAGTACCAGAAACTGTTCATGATGGAAGGCGTCGAACTGGAGATCCGGCCCGGCGCCCTGCAGGCGGCGGCGAAGAAGGCGCTCGAACGCAAGACCGGCGCGCGCGGCCTGCGCTCCATCCTCGAATCCGCGCTGCTCGACACCATGTACGAACTCCCGGGCATGGACGACGTTTCCAAGGTCGTCATCGACGAAAACATGATCAGCGGCGACAGCAAGCCGCTCCTGATCTACGCCGACCAGCCCAAGGTCTCCGGCGCCAACTGAGCGGACCGTCGGCCCCCTCGCGGGGCGCTTGATTTTTCGCTTTGCACCCCCACGTAGGGTGAACTTCACCAAATAGGCACACGAGATGTCGAATACCCCCGATCTGCCCGCCGAATCCCTGGAACTGCCGCTGCTGCCCTTGCGCGACGTGGTGGTTTTTCCGCACATGGTCATTCCGCTCTTCGTCGGCCGGCCGAAGTCGATCCGGGCGCTTGAAGCGGCGATGGAGTCCGGCAAGAGCGTGCTGCTCGTCGCGCAGAAATCGGCAGCGAAGGACGAACCGTCCGCCGAGGACATGTACGACATCGGCTGCATCGCCAACATCCTGCAGATGCTCAAGCTGCCCGACGGCACCGTCAAGGTGCTGGTCGAGGGCGCGCAGCGCGCGCGCGTCGAGACCATCGACGCCGGCGAGGCGATGTTCACCGCCCGCGCCCTGCCGGTGCCGGCCGGTACCGGCGTAAACCATGAAGTCGAGGCGATGCGTCGCGCTGTCATCGGCCAGTTCGACCAGTACGTCAAGCTGAACAAGAAGATTCCGCCGGAGATTCTCACCTCCATTTCCGGCATCGAGGAGTCGGGCCGTCTTTCCGACACCATCGCCGCGCACCTGCCGCTGAAGCTTGAACAGAAGCAGGAAATCCTCGAACTGTTCGACGTGCGGGCGCGCATCGAGCGCCTGCTGTCGCAGCTCGAATCCGAGATCGACATCCTGCAGGTGGAGAAGCGCATCCGCGGCCGCGTCAAGCGGCAGATGGAGAAGAGCCAGCGCGAGTACTACCTGAACGAGCAGGTCAAGGCCATCCAGAAGGAACTCGGCGAAGGCGAGGACGGCGCCGACCTCGAAGAGCTGGACAAGAAGATCAAGGCCGCCGGCATGACCAAGGAAGGTCTGACCAAGGCGCAGGGCGAGCTGAAGAAGCTCAAGCTGATGTCGCCGATGTCGGCCGAGGCGACCGTCGTGCGCAACTACATCGAGACGCTGATCGGTCTGCCCTGGCGCAAGAAGACGCGCATCAGCAAGGATCTGTCGGAAGCCGAGAAGGTGCTCGACCGGGATCACTATGGCCTTGAAAAGGTCAAGGAACGCATTCTCGAATACCTTGCCGTGCAGCAGCGGGTAGACAAGCTGAAGGCGCCGATCCTCTGCCTGGTCGGGCCTCCCGGCGTCGGCAAGACTTCGCTTGGCCAGTCGATCGCCAAGGCCACCAACCGCAAATTCGTGCGCATGGCGCTCGGCGGCGTGCGCGACGAAGCCGAGGTGCGCGGCCATCGCCGTACCTACATCGGCTCGATGCCCGGCAAGATTTTGCAAAGTCTCTCGAAGGTCGGCGTGCGCAACCCGCTGTTCCTCCTCGACGAGGTCGACAAGCTCGGCCAGGACTTCCGTGGCGACCCGTCGTCGGCGCTGCTGGAAGTGCTCGACCCCGAGCAGAACCACACCTTCCAGGATCACTACGTCGAGGTCGACTTCGATCTTTCCGACGTGATGTTCGTGGCCACCGCCAACACGATGAACATCCCGGCGCCGCTGCTCGACCGCATGGAGGTGATCCGCCTCTCGGGCTACACCGAAGACGAAAAGGTCAACATCGCCGAGCGCTACCTGCTGCCGAAGCAGCTGAAGGCCACCGGCGTCAAGAAGACCGAACTCACCGTCACCGAATCGGCGCTGCGCGACATCGTCCGCTACTACACCCGCGAGGCCGGCGTGCGCGCGCTCGAGCGCGAGGTGTCGAAGATCTGCCGCAAGGTGGTCAAGTCGCTCCTGCTCAGGAAGCGTGCCGGCAAGGTCATCGTCAACGCGAAAAACCTCGACAAGTACCTCGGCGTGCGCCGTTACACCTTCGGCATGGCCGAGAAGGAGAATCAGGTCGGCCAGGTGACCGGGCTGGCCTGGACCGAGGTCGGCGGCGAGTTGCTGACCATCGAGACCGTGGCGCTGCCCGGCAAGGGCAAGACGATCACCACCGGCAAGCTCGGCGAGGTCATGCAGGAATCGGTTCAGGCGGCGCTGTCGGTTGTCCGCAAGCGTTCGCGCTCGCTCGGCATCGCCGACGACTTCTATCAGAAAAACGACATCCACATCCACCTGCCGGAAGGCGCCATTCCGAAGGACGGTCCGTCCGCCGGTATCGGCATCTGCACGGCGCTGGTTTCGGTGCTCACCGGCATCCCGGTGTGCTGCGACATCGCCATGACCGGCGAGATCACCCTGCGCGGCGAGGTGCTGGCGATCGGCGGCCTCAAGGAGAAGCTGCTGGCGGCGGTGCGTGGCGGTCTGGCGCGGGCGCTGATCCCGGAAGAGAACGTCAAGGATCTCGCCGAGATCCCGGACAACATCAAGGGCAAGCTGGAAATCATCCCGGTGCGCTGGATCGACCAGGTGCTCGAACACGCGCTGGAATCGAAACCGCAGCCGCTGCCCGACGAGCCGGAGGCGCCGGCCGCAGCTGCGCCGGCGGCCGGCGAAGCGGTGGCGACGCCGGGTCTCGTCACCCACTGATCCGGTCGGGCGGGGCGGTTTGACTGCCTCGCCCGCCGCCGTTTTTCAGTGCTCCCTTCGCATTGTCTGTTCGTGCTCCCTCTCCGTAGTCCCCTTGTTTGCCTCGGCACGCTCGGCCATCTTCACCTGTTCGCATTGTCTGTTCGTGCTCCCTCTCCGTAGTCCCTCTTACTCCCTCTTACGCCCTTTTCGCAGCTTTTCCGCCCCTTCCCGACGTCCTCTCGTTGCCGCACGTTGGCAATCCCGGCATCTCTACTGTAGAATCCCGCGTTTGCGCTGCAGCCTTTCAGGCAAGGGTGCTTAGCTCAGTTGGTAGAGCGCTAGCCTTACAAGCTGGATGTCGGCGGTTCGAACCCGTCAGCACCCACCATATTGCAAAAAAAGCAGCACCGACGCGGAGTGGTAGTTCAGTTGGTTAGAATACCGGCCTGTCACGCCGGGGGTCGCGGGTTCGAGCCCCGTCCACTCCGCCAGAATTACCGGAAGGCGAACGAAAGTTCGCCTTTTTCATATCCGGTCTTGCCGTTGATTCGTCCGCCCATCGACAGCCGAAAGCAAAACACGACATGTTCGATTCCGTCCGCAACAACAAGAAGATCGTCCAGGTTCTTCTTCTCCTGATCGCCGCTTCCTTCACGCTGTACGGCGTCGATTCCTACGTCAGCGGCGCCGGTGCCGGCGACGAGATCGCCCGCGTCGGCGACAGCCGGATTTCACGCCAGGATTTCCAGCAGGCCTGGCGCGACCAGATGGACAGGGAGCGCGAGCAGCAGGGCGCCAACTTCCGTTCAGATCGCTTCGATACGCCGGAGACGCGCCTGGCCATCGCCAACGCGCTGGTCGACCGGCGCCTGCTCCTGCTCGAAGCGATGAACGGCCGCCTTGGCGCCAGTGATGCGCTGCTCGCCGAGATCATCGGCAACATGCCTTCCCTTCTCGACGAGAACGGCCGCTTCTCGCCGTCGCTGTACGAAGAGGCGGTGCGCCGCCAGGGCATGACCGTCGAGCAGTTCGAGGCGCAGATGAGGCACGATCTGACGATGCAGCAACTGGTTGGCGCCATCGGCGACACCGGCATGGTTTCCGCCGCTTCGGCCGAAACCCTGCTGCGCATCCAGGCCGAAGAGCGCCAGGTGGCGGAGGTGCGCGTCCTGCCCGAGCAGTTTGCCGATTCCATCAAGCTCGAAGGCGATGCAGCGCAGAAGTTCTATGACGGAAACCGCAAGCTGTTCGAATTGCCTGAGCGCGTCAGCGCCGAATACGTCGTGCTTTCTCTCGACAGCCTGCTTGCGCAGACGCAGGTCGGCGAGGATGAAATCCGCCAGTGGTACGACGGCCGTCAGGACATCTATCAGCAGGCCGAAGAGCGGCGCGCCAGCCACATCCTGATTGCCGCCGGAGCCACTGCTGCCGACAAGGACAAGGCACGGGCGAAAGCCGGGGAAATTCTCGCCGAGGTGCGGAAGAATCCGGCCGCCTTCGCCGAGCTGGCGGAGCGCCATTCGCAGGATCCCGGCTCGGCCCGGAGTGGTGGCGATCTTGGCTTCTTCGGACGGGGGATGATGGTCAAGCCCTTCGACGACGCCGTTTTCGGCCTCCAGGAAAACGCGATTTCCGATGTGGTCGAATCCGATTTCGGCTTTCACATCATCCGCCTGACCGGCATCAAGCCGGCCCGGCAGAAGCCGTTTGCCGAAGTGCGCGACGAGATCGCCGGCGAACTCCGGCGGCAGGCCGCGCAGCGGCGCTACGCCGAGGCGGCCGAGGTTTTCAGCAACATGGTGTATGAGCAATCGGACAGCCTGGCGCCGGTGATCGAAAAATTCGGGCTGAAGGCCGAAATTTCTCCGCAGTTGCCGCGTAATCCGCCGGCGCAGGCGTTGCCGGCGCTCGGCGTGCTCGGCAACGAACGCCTGCTGGAAGCGCTCTTTTCAGAGGATGCGACAAAGCACGGGCGTAATACCGAGGCTATCGAGGTGGCTCCGAACGTCCTCGTTTCGGCGCGCGTCGCCGAGTACCAGCCGGCTTCGGTGCGTCCCTTCGAGAGCGTCAGCGAGGACATCGTCAAGATGCTGCTGGCGCGCGAAACCACGGCCGCCGCGCGTGCGCGCGGCGAGGAAACGCTGGCCCGGCTGCGCGCCGGCGAGGACGACGTGAAGTGGGCGCTGGTCAAGTCGGTATCGCGCCTCCAGGGCCGCCAGGTGCCGCCGGTGGCGATGCAGGCGATCTTCCGTGCCGACGTGTCGAAGCTGCCGGCCTACACGGGCGTTGAACTGCCGAACAACGGCGGCTATGCGCTGTACAAGATCATCGCCGTCAAGCCGCTGGAAACCATCGACCCGGACAAGCGCCGCGCCTTGCAGGCCGACTACACGGCGGTCGTTGCGCAGGAGGATTTCGCCGCCTATCTGGCCGGGCTGCGCAAGCGCCACAAGGTGACGGTCAATACCGACGCGCTGGTCGACCGGGAACGCTGATTCCGGGTTTTTCGGCCGGGCTGGAGTTCTTCGGGATTTTTTGGAGTTCTTTGGAGTTGCTTTGAACTCGCCTGTATCAGCCAGCATCGGCGGTGCCTGAGCCTGGCTGCAATGACCCGGCGGAACGCGCTCAACTCACGCCGCTAAAGCATGAGCCTCGGCCGCTATAAGGCCGATATGCGGCACTCGCCCCGTACCCGAAAAAACGCCGACCGGAAATTTCCGGTCGGCGTTTTTTTTTCGGGTGCCGGCGGGCGGCCGGGATTCAGGCCGGCAGCGGGTCGGCGTTGCCGAGCGCGGTGGTGTTGAGACCGCCGTCGACGTAGGTGATTTCGCCGGTGATGCCGCTGGCCAGGTCAGAGAGCATGAAGGCGGCGGCGTTGCCGACTTCCTCGATGGTCACGTTGCGGCGCAGCGGCGCGTGGTGCGCGTTGTAAGCAAGCAGTTTGCCGAAGTTGCCGATGCCGGATGCGGCCAGCGTCTTGATCGGGCCGGCCGAGATGGCGTTGGCGCGGATGCCTTGCGGGCCGAGGCAGAACGCCAGGTAGCGGGTGGCGGCTTCGAGGCTGGCCTTGGCCAGGCCCATCGTGTTGTAGTTCGGCAGTGTGCGCTCGGCGCCGAGATAGGAGAGGGCGAGCAGCGCCGGCTTGTTCCCCTTCAGCAGCATCGGGCGGGCGGCCTTGGCCAGCGCCGGGTAGCTGTACGACGAGATGTCGTGCGCGATGCGGAAGGCGTCGCGGTTGATGCCTTCGAGGAAGTCGCCCTCGATCGCTTCGCCGGGGGCGAAGGCGATGGAATGCACGAGTCCGTCGAGGCCGTCCCAGTGTTTGCCGAGTTCGGCGAAAAGGGCATCGATTTCCGCATCTTCGGCGACGTCGCAGGGGAAGATCAGATCGCTGTCGAATTCGGCGGCGAACTTTGCCAGACGATCCTTGAAACGTTCGTTCTGGTAGGTGAAGGCCAGTTTTGCGCCTTCGCGGTGGCAGGCCTTGGCGATGCCGTAGGCGATGGAGTGCTTCGACAGCAGCCCGGTGATGAGGATGCGTTTCTCGGCGAGGAATCCCATGAGTGCTCCCTGTTGGTTTTGCGCGCATTATAGCGGAAACGCTTCCTGGCCCGATGACGCAAACCCGCATCCCGCATCGCTTTCCGGCTTTCCCGGGAAGTCGCCGGCGTCGCCGGCCTTGCCGGCAAGGGTTTTCTTCTGCCCCTTGGTGCCCTCTTCACGAGGGCTTCGCAAGCCCTTGGCAAAATTTTGTGCGACCACCCCGATCGGCTAAACTCGCGGCCATGTCGCAGCCCCGTTCGTCTCATCCCCACGCCCTGTTGTCGCTGTCGTCCTTCCGCTTCTTCCCGCTCGTTGCCGCCGCGCTGCTGGCCGCCTGCGGCGAGGCGTGGAACGACCCCTACCCGGCGTCGGACCGTGGGCAGAACGTCCTCTATTCGGCCTTCACCGACCGGCCCAAGCATCTCGATCCGGTGCAGTCCTACACCGAGGACGAGGCGGTGTTCACCGGCCAGATCTACGAGCCGCCGCTGCAGTACCACTACCTGAAGCGTCCCTACGAGCTGATTCCGGCGACCGCCGAGGCGGTGCCGCAGCCGCGCTACGTTGATGCCGCCGGCCGGCCGCTGCCGGCCGATGCGCCGCCGGAGAAGATCGCCGAGAGCATCTACGAGATCCGCATCAAGCCCGGCATCCGCTACCAGCCGCACCCGGCCTTCGCCGTTGACGAGCGCGGCGAGCCGCGCTATTTCGATCTCGACCGCGAGAAGCTCGCCGGCATCGAGCGCATCGCCGACTTCGCGCACGTCGGCACGCGCGAACTGGTCGCCGACGATTACATCCACGGCATGAAGCGCCTCGCCCACCCGCGCCTGCATTCGCCGATCTTCGGCATGATGGCCGGGCACATCATCGGTCTGCGGGAACTCGGCGACGCCTTGCAGGCAGCGGCCAGGGATCTGCCGGCGGACGGCTGGCTCGATCTCGACGCGTATCCGCTCTCCGGCGTCGAGAAGGTCGACGACTACACCTGGCGCGTGCGCATCAAGGGGAAATACCCGCAGTTCCTCTACTGGCTGGCGATGCCCTTCTTCGCGCCGGTGCCGCGTGAGGTCGAACGTTTCTACAACCAGCCGGGCATGGCCGAAAAGAATCTGACGCTGGACTGGTATCCGGTCGGCACCGGCCCCTACATGCTGGTTGAGAACGATCCGAACCGCCGCATGGTGCTGGCGAGGAACCCGAATTTCCGTGGCGAAACCTACCCCTGCGAAGGCGAGCCGGGCGACGCTGCTGCCGGCCTGCTCGACGACTGCGGTCGCAGCCTGCCCTTCATCGACCGCGCCGTCTTCTCGCGCGAGAAGGAAGCGATTCCGTACTGGAACAAGTTCCTGCAGGGCTGGTACGACGCGTCCGGCATCGGCTCGGACAGCTTCGATCAGGCCGTGCGCATCGGCGTTGGCGGCGACGTGCAGCTCACCGACGAAATGCAGGCGAAGGGCATCCGCCTGCTTACCAGCGTCCGCGCCTCGACCTTCTACATGGGCTTCAACATGCTCGACCCGGTGGTCGGCGGTCTTGCCGAACGCGGGCGCAAGTTGCGCCAGGCGGTGTCGATCGCCCTCGACCAGGAGGAATTCATCTCGATCTTCATGAACGGCCGCGGCATCCCGGCGCAGGGGCCGCTGCCGCCCGGCCTCTTCGGCCACCGCGAAGGCGAGGCCGGCATCAACAAGGTGGTCTATGAATGGCGCGACGATGCGCCACGGCGGCGCGGCGTGGACGAAGCGAAGCGCCTGCTCGCCGAGGCCGGCTGGCCGAACGGGCGTGACGCGAAAACCGGCGAACCGCTGGTGCTCTATCTCGACACCACCGGCGGCGGCATGGGCGACAAGTCGCGCCTCGACTGGCTGACGCGGCAGTTCGCGAAGATCGACGTGCAGCTCGTCGTGCGCTCGACCGACTTCAACCGCTTCCAGGAAAAGCTCCGGAAGGGCGCGATGCAGATCTACTTCCTCGGCTGGAACGCCGATTACCCCGACCCGGAGAATTTCTTCTTCCTGCTGCACGGCGGCGAGGGCGGCGTGGAAACGGGCGGCG
>JAVFAT010000072.1:0-8635 GCA_034002385.1 Azospira sp.
GCTGGCAGGACGACCTCGCCGCCGACGCGCGCCGCGCCGCAGCCTACCCGCTGTTCGTCGGCGGTGTCGTTCTCGTCGCCGCCGTTTTCCTGAAGACGCACGTCGCCCCGCAGCTGCGGGCCTTCACGGCCGGCATGGGGCATCAGCCGTCGGCGGCGGCACAGGCGCTGTTCATGCTCGCCGACGGCCTTGCCGCCCACTGGCCGCAACTGCTCGCCGGCACCCTCGCCGCCGGCTGCGCGCTGCCCCTGTGGCGCCAGCTCGACCCAACGGCGGCGGCGCGCATCGACCGCCTCAAGCTCTCCCTGCCGCTCGTCGGCGGCATCCTCGGCCGCCTCGCCGTCGCTCGCCTGGCGGGCGGCCTGGCGCTGCTCTACGCAGCCGGCGTGCCCATCGTCGAGGCGCTCGGCACGGTGCGCGAAACGGCGGGCAACCGCGCCGTCGAGGACGCCCTCGACCGCGTCGGGCGTGCCATCGCCGACGGGCAGCGCCTCAGCCAGGCATTTGCCGGCGAAGCGCTGTTTCCGCCGCTGCTCGTCCGCATGTTGCGCATCGGCGAGGACACCGGCGGACTCGACCGCGCGCTCGCCGGGGTCCGCTATTTCTGCGAGCGCGACGTGCGCGCGGCGCTCGGGCGGATGCAGGCGCTCACCGAGCCAGTGCTGACGCTCATCCTTGGCCTCTTCCTCGGCTGGATCATGCTGGCCGTGCTCGGCCCGGTCTACGACCTCATCGGCGGAGTGGCGACGTGATGGCCGGCCAGCAGGTGCTTTACCTGGCCGGCGCCGAAGCCGCCGCCTGGCGCTTCGTCCGGGGCACGCCCACCGTCGTCCGCTTCGGCGACGACGCAGAAGGTCATCTGCGCTTCACCGAACACGCACGCGCGCACCGGCGCGATCGTTTCACGCTGCTGGTCAATATCGCCGACGAGGAATTCCACATCGAAACCCTGCCCGCGCTGCGCGGCCGCGACCGGGCGGCGGTGATCGCCCGCCATCTGGCCCGGCGCTTTCCCGACACGCCCCACGTCGACAGCCAGTCGCTCGGCCACCTGCGCACACGCCGGCGCGAAGAGCGCGTACTCCTCGCCGCGCTCACCGCGCCGGCACGGCTGGCGCCCTGGATCGCGGCGCTCGACGAAACCGGTGCCGCGCTCGCCGGCATCCAGTCGCTGCCCTTTCTCGCGCCCCGGCTGCTCGCCCGCATCGCACCGGGCACCGACAACGCGCTGCTGTTCAGCTTTCAGGACGGCAGCCTGCGCCAGAGCCTCGTCGTGCGCGGCCGCCTCCTCTTCAGCCGTCTCGTCGCGCGCGAAGGCGACGCGCTCGACCAGCTCGCCACCGAAGCCCTGGCGCTGCGGCGTTACCTCATCGGCCACGGCCTGCTCGCCGACGGCTCCGCGCCGATAGCCATCGCCATCGTGCCGGCGGACTGCCTGCGCAACGGCGAGCGCGCCGGCGACATCCGCCTCATCGCCGACGACGACTGCGCGCGCCGCGCCGGTCTTCGCAAGCTCCCGGAAAACGATTGCCTCGACGCCGCTTGCGCCCGTCTTGCGTTGAGCATCCGGCGGCCCTCGCAGTTCGCCACACCGGCGCTCCGCCACGGCGACCGGCAGCGGCGGCAGGCGCGCGCCCTGCATTTCGCCGGCGTCCTCGCATTCCTTGCCGGCTCCGCCTTCGCCAGCCATCAATGGCAGGGCATCCGCGACCTCGACACGGCCGCCGCCGGCCTGCGCGCGGAAGCCGCCCACCTGCGGACGCGGCTGGAAGAAACGGCAGCGCGGCATCTCGCAGAAGGCGGCGCAACGCGCCCGACGACCGAACACGCGGCCTGGCTGCGCATCGTCGAACGGCACGCGGCACTGCGCCGCGAAAGCACCGGCCCGGCCGCGATCTACGGCACGCTCGGGCGCATCCTCGTCGAAACACCGGCAGTCACCGTCGAAGTCATCGACTGGCAGGCGCGTGACGCCGCCGAACATCTACGCCTGCATGGCCGCATCGATAGCGATGGCGATGGCGATGGCGATGCCAGCGTCGGCGCCGCTGACATGCAAAACGTCTTCAACCGACTGCTCGTGGCCCTCGCCCGCGAACCGGCGCTCGCCGTGCACATCGAGCACGCCCCCGGCAACGGTGGCGGGGAAACGCAGGACAGCGGATTCGTGCTGCGCATCGTGCACGGCCCGCGCAACGGCCGGCCTCCACCTACGGCAGCACCATGAAGGCCGTAACCCTCCCCGCCGGCCCGCTGCGCCGCGCCATCGTTGTCTGCGCAGCCCTGTCCACCATCGCCGCCGCACTCGCCGGCATGGCCTCGGCAGAGCGGCAAGCCGCCGCCAGCGAATGGCAGGCGGCGCACGCGCTGCGTAGCGACGCGGCAGCGGCCCTCGCCCGCGCCGACGACGAAGTAGCGCGGACACGCGGGCTGGCCGAAGCCATCGCCAGCCTGCGCGCAACCGGCGCCCTCGGCGACGAGCGGCGCGCCGACTGGCTGCGCCCGCTGACGGAAAAAACGGCGGCGCTCCGGCTACCGCCCCTGCGCCACGAATTCTCGTCACCGCGCATCGACAACGGCCTGCTGCGCACCACGCAGATGCGCCTTCAGGCCATGCTGCTGCACGAAGGCGACCTGCTCGCCCTGCTCGCCGCCGCGCACGAACAGGCACCGGCCGTACTACGGGTACGCGCCTGCCGCCTCGAACGCCTGCCGGCAGCAACGAACGACGCGCGGCTGCGGGCCGACTGCCGGCTCGACTGGCACACCTTCGTTGCCCCGCCGGAAGCGGCGGCGGCAGATGGCACGGAGCACACACGATGAGGCGGGAATTGAGCAACACCCCCTCATCCTTGCGCGGCGCGCTTGTGACACTTCCGGCATTCCGGGCATTCCGGGCATTCCGGGTATTCCGGGTATTCCGGGTATTCCGGGTATTCCGCGTGTTCCGCGTATTCCGCGTGTTCCGCGTGTTCCGCGTGTTCCGCATGTTCCGCATGTTCCGCATGTTCCGCATGTTCCGCGTGTTCCGGGTGTTCCGCGTGTTCCGGGTGCTCCCGGCATTCCTGAAACCCCTGACAGGCGCCGCACGCACCGCATTCACGACACGCACCGCTCTCGCCACACTCGCCACGCTCGCCGCTCTCATCACACTCTCAACCCCGGCAGCAGCCGACGCGACCGCAAGGGAATCTCTCCCCGGCCGTCTCTTCTTCACCGCCGACGAGCGTCGGGCGCTCGACCGGCTGCGCGGGCAGGGCATTCCGGCTGCGGCCGGCAACGCGGCGCAGCTGCGCATCGACGGCCGCATCCGGCGTAGCAGCGGACGGGGAACGGTCTGGATCAACGGCAGGCCGCAGGATGCCGGCAGCGAGGCGGCGGGCGGCGTCTACGGGCTGCGCGCCGGCGAGAGCTGGCAGGCGGCGACGGAGACGCGCCGCGACCTGATCGGCGATGGCCGGATTGCCATCCATGCGCGATAGGCCCGGCACAGCAGCCACTGGAGCGGTGCGGCAGCCCGGCCGGCAGCGCGGCGCCGCCTTCCTGCTGGCGCTGCTGCTGCTCGCACTCGCCGCGCTGGCGCTCACCGCCACCGATGGCCTGTTGCGCGCCGCCGCCGGCGAATCCGAACGACAGACGACCGAAGCGCTTGCCCGCGCCCGCGAGGCGCTGATCGGCCGCGCCGTTGCCGACGACAACCGTCCCGGTACGCTGCCCTGCCCGGCTCCCGACGAGAAAGGGCAGGTGCCGCTCTTTGCCGGCAGCCACTGCCCGAGCTACGTCGGCCGCTTTCCGTGGAGAACGATGCGCACCGGCGAACTGCGCGACGGTCGCGGCGAGCTGCTCTGGTTCGCACTGGCTCCGGTGCTGCGCGACAACGCCGCCGTCGAACCGGTCGACGGCCAGGCCGGCACGCTGCTCACCGTCGACGGCCGGAGCGGGATCGCCGCCATCGTCTTCTCGCCGGGGCCGCCGCTCGCCGGCCAGTCGCGGCACGCGGACAGCAGCGCCGGCGATTACCTCGACGCTACCAATGCCGACGGCGACACGCATTTTTCCGCCACGGCCAACGACATCAACGACCGCCTGCTGCCGCTCGCGCACGCGACGCTGTTCCGCACCGTTGGCCGGCGAGTCCTGGCCGAGATCGGCGGGCCGCCCGGGCCGAACGCCGTGCCGCCCGTCGCCGGGCTGCGCCGCTACCACGCGGTGCACGACACTTTTCCGTGGGCCGATGGCGACGATGACGGATACGCCGATGCCGGTCTTGCCGTCGGCCGCGTCCCTTATCGCGAACTGGCGCTGCCCGCGGTGGACACGCAGGCCGAAGACGATGCCGCCAGCGGCCAGGCGGCGCAGCTCACCCCAGACTGGCTGGAACGGAACGGCTGGTTCGCACGCGTCCGCTACCGTCGCCAGACGGCCGACGAAGCCCGCCTCGAACTCGACGGTTTCGATGGCCCCGGCAGCCCCGACAGTCCCGGCAACCCTGAAAGCGCCGGCAACCCCGCAGGCATCGCGCTCGATCTACGCCCCTGCCCGCCCGTCCCCTGCTCATGAGCGCGGCGACGTTTCACTCCGCTCGGGGCTTCACGCTGATCGAGCTGGCCATCGCGCTGGTCGTCGTCGGCCTGCTGCTCGGGCTGCTTGCGCCCTCGCTCACGCTGCGCATGGAACAGCGGCAACTGGCTGAAACGCGGCAGGCACTGGCCGAGGCGCAGGAGGCGCTGCTCGGTTTTGCCGTCGCCAACGGCCGCCTGCCGCGCCCGGCCACTTCGTTCGCCAACGGCGAAGAGCGCGCCGAAATCTGCCTCAGCGACGCCGCCTGCACCGGCTTCCTGCCCTGGCAGACGCTCGGCACGAAGAAAACCGATGGCTGGGGCCGGCTGATCCGCTACAGCGTCACCCCGGCGCACGCCGACACCGTTTTCACGCTGGCCAGCGCCGGCAGGAAGAAAATCCAGACGCGCAACGCCGCCGGCGAACTCGCCTACCTCGTCGGCAACGACAATTCCTGCTCCGCCGCCAACCCGTGCGCGGTTGCCGTCATCCACTCGCCGGGAAGGAACAACTGGGGCACGCTGGCCGACGGCACGGCCATCGGCGACGGATCGGACAGCAACGCCGACGAGGACGCCAACGAAAGCGCCAGCACCCGCTTCATCGCCCGGCCGCCCGGCAAGGTGCCCACGGGCGGCGAATTCGACGACATCGTGACCTGGCTGCCGGCCACCGTCCTCAACGGCCGCATGGTGGCCGCCGGCCGTCTGCCCTGAGTGGCCGAAAGCACACCCGCCCGCCCCGGCGAAGCGTCGACAAGCCTTTGACGCAACGGAAGAACCCCGTATAATGCGCGGTTCTTCGTTTCACGTTCTTTATTGGAGTCCAACATGTACGCGGTCGTAAAAACCGGTGGCAAGCAGTATCGCGTTGCCGCTGGCGAAAAACTTAAAGTAGAACAGATACCGGCGGACGTTGGCGCAGAAATCACCCTCGATCAGATCCTCATGGTAGGTGAAGGCGAGTCGGTGAAGATCGGCGCCCCGCTCGTTGCCGGCGCAACGGTGAAAGCCACCGTTCTGGCCCAGGGTCGTCACGACAAGATCAAGATCTTCAAGATGCGCCGTCGCAAGCACTACCAGAAGCACCAGGGGCATCGCCAGAACTACACCGAACTGCGCATCGACGCGATCAACGCGTAAGCGCAAGTCAAGCAAGGAGCTGAAACATGGCACACAAAAAAGCTGGCGGTAGTTCACGTAACGGCCGCGACTCGGAATCGAAACGCCTCGGCGTGAAGCGCTACGGTGGTCAGCTGGTTCCCGCCGGCAACATCATCGTTCGCCAGCGCGGCACCGAGTTCCACCCGGGCGAGAATGTCGGCATCGGCAGGGATCACACGCTCTTCGCGCTGGTCGAAGGCCGGGTTCACTTCGCCATCAAGGGCGCGCAGAAGCGCCGCACGGTGAGCATCCTCCCCGCCACCGAGTAATCGAACGCGGGGCAGGCAAGCCACAGAAAAAGCCCTATCCTTGCGATAGGGCTTTTTTGTTGCAGGCCCCCGGAAATGTGGCGCCGGAGATGCGGCCCCGCCGCGCGCCGCGCCCCGCGCCCCGTGAAACCGCAAGGATTCCGGGAAATGCTCCGCCTTCTTGAGAAAGACCGACAATGAAATTCATCGACGAAGCCAGGATCTACGTGGCTGCCGGCGACGGCGGCAACGGCATGGTTTCGTTCCGCCGCGAGAAGTACATCCCCAAGGGCGGCCCGGATGGCGGCGACGGCGGCAAGGGCGGCAGCGTCATCGCCGTCGCCGACCGCAACATCAACACGCTCATCGATTACCGCTACACGCGCAAGTTCCTCGCCCAGGACGGCGAGAAGGGCGGCTCCTCAGACCGCTACGGCAAGGCCGGCGAAGACATCGTGCTGCGCGTGCCGGTCGGCACGGTCATCATCAACGCCGCCACCGACGAAGTCATCGCCGACCTCGACGCACACGACAAGCGCATCATCATTGCCCGCGGCGGGCAGGGCGGCCTCGGCAACATCCGCTTCAAGTCCTCGACCAACCGCGCGCCGCGCCAGAGCACCAAGGGCGAGCCGGGCGAGGAACTCGACCTCCGGCTGGAACTCAAGGTGCTCGCCGACGTCGGTCTGCTCGGCCTGCCAAATGCCGGCAAGAGCACCTTCATCCGCGCCGTCTCGGCCGCCCGGCCGAAGGTTGCCGACTATCCGTTCACGACGCTGCACCCGAACCTCGGCGTCGTCCGCGTCGACGAGAACAAGAGCTTCGTCATCGCCGACGTGCCGGGCCTGATCGAGGGTGCCGCCGACGGCGCCGGCCTCGGCATCCGCTTCCTCAAGCACCTCTCGCGCACACGCCTGCTGCTGCACATCGTCGACCTGGCGCCGCTCGACCCCGAAGCCGATCCGGTGCGCGACGCGCGCGCCATCGTCGGCGAGCTGGAGAAATACAGCCCGGAACTCGCCGCCAGGCCGCGCTGGCTGATCCTCAACAAACTCGACCTGATCCCCGAGGAAGAGCGCGAGCAGCGCATCGCCGACTTCCTCGCCGCCTACGGCCACGACGGCCCCTGGTTCGGCATCGCCGCGATCAGCGGCGACGGTTGCCGGCCGGTGGTCTATGCGATCCACGAGGCGCTGCAGCAGATGTCTCCCGCCGCCCTTACGCTAGAATCTTCGCCGGAAGCGGATGGCGGGATGACGGAGGAAGGCGATGATCACCTTTGACATGCTGCTTGCGAAGCGCGAGGAAATCATCGCGCTTGCCGCAAGGCACAAGGCCGGACATGTCCGCGTATTCGGCTCCGTGGCGCGTGGCGAGGCCAGTGAGAACAGCGATGTCGACCTGCTGGTCAGCTTTGCGCCGGGCGCCTCGCTTTTCGATCTCATCGATCTGAAAGAGGATGCAGAACAACTGCTCGGCACCTCGGTCGATATTGTCTCCGAAGGCGGGATCTCACCGTTTCTTGAGCAACGCATCCTGAGTGAAGCGGTCGAATTATGACGAAGGACGCCCTGCTTTTCCTTCGTCATGCCCTGCTTTGCATACACAGAATCCGTGAGTACACGGCCGGCCACACCGAGTCCACTTTCCTGACCAACCAAATGACGCAGGATGCCGTGATCCGGAATCTGGAAGTGATCGGGCAGTGCATCAAGGATCACGGCCTGGCTCCCTTGCAATCCCTCAACCCCGACATTCGCTGGCGAACCATCGCTGCATTCAGGAATGTCCTTGCGCACCAGTACATGGGCGTAAAACCGGATCTGGTCTGGCGGGTCGTTATCGATGAGCTGCCAGCACTTGAAAACGCCATCGAAGAAATTCTCGCCGAATGACCCCCTCCCGCCTCGCCTCCGCCCGCCGCCTCGTCGTCAAGGTCGGCTCCGCCCTGATTACCAACAACGGCACCGGCCTCGACCTTGCCGCCATCGGCGAATGGGCGCGGCAGATCGCCGCGCTGCGCGCGCAAGGCCGGGAGGTGGTGCTGGTTTCATCCGGCGCCATCGCCTGCGGGATGCAGCGGCTCGGCTGGACGAAGCGGCCGCACGCGGTGCACGAACTGCAGGCCGCCGCCGCCGTCGGCCAGATGGGGCTGGTGCAGGTTTATGAGCGCGCCTTCGCCGAACACGGCCTGGTCACCGCACAGGTGCTGCTGACGCACGAAGACCTGACCGACCGCAAGCGTTACCTGAACGCCCGTTCAACGCTCGTCACGCTGCTGCAACTGGGCGCAGTGCCGATCATCAACGAGAACGACACCGTCGTCACCGACGAGATCAAGTTCGGCGACAACGACACCCTCGGCGCGCTGGTCGCCAACCTGGTCGAGGCCGATGCGCTGATCATCCTCACCGACCAGCCCGGCCTCTACACCGCCGACCCGCGCAAGGATGCCTCCGCCACGCTGATCGTCGAAGCGGCGGCCGGCGAGGCGCGGCTGGAAGCGATGGCCGGCGGCGCCGGCACCGCCATCGGCAGGGGCGGCATGATCACCAAGGTGCTCGCCGCCAGGCGCGCCGCCAGAAGCGGGGCGCACACGGCGATTGCCAGCGGCCGCGAGCCGGACGTGATGCCCCGGCTGGCCGCCGGCGAGGCCATCGGCAC
>JAVFAT010000073.1:0-5457 GCA_034002385.1 Azospira sp.
GGCAAGGGGGGCTCCGACTTCGACCCGAAGGGCAAGAGTCCCGGCGAAGTGATGCGTTTCTGCCAGGCCTTCGTCAGCGAGCTGTTCCGCCACATCGGTTCGGATACCGACGTGCCGGCCGGCGACATCGGCGTCGGCGGTCGTGAAGTCGGCTTCATGGCCGGCATGATGAAGAAGCTTTCCAACCGCGCCGACTGCGTGTTCACCGGCAAGGGCCTGTCCTTCGGCGGCTCGCTGATCCGTCCGGAAGCCACCGGCTACGGCACGGTCTACTTCGCCGACGAGATGCTCAAGCAGAAGGGCAAGAGCTTCGACGGCATGCGCGTCAGCGTTTCCGGCTCCGGCAACGTCGCCCAGTACGCGGTCGAGAAGGCCATGGAACTCGGCGCCAAGGTGGTCACGGTGTCCGATTCCAGCGGCACGGTGATCGACGAGGACGGCTTCACCAAGGAAAAGCTGGCCGAGCTGATGGAAGTGAAGAACCACCTCTACGGCCGCGTCGACGAGTACGCCCGCCGCGTCAAGGCCAGGTTCGTCGCCGACGCGAAGCCCTGGGGCGTTCCGGTCGACATCGCGCTGCCCTGCGCAACGCAGAACGAACTCGACGGCGAAGATGCCAAGACCCTGGTCAAGAACGGCGTCACCTGCGTCGCCGAAGGCGCCAACATGCCGTCGACGATCGAAGCCTTCAAGGTCTTCGAGCAGAACGGCGTTCTCTACGCGCCGGGCAAGGCCAGCAACGCCGGCGGCGTCGCCACCTCGGGCCTGGAAATGTCGCAGAACGCCATGCGTCTGTCGTGGCCGCGCGAGGAAGTCGATGCCCGCCTGCACGGCATCATGAAGAGCATCCACGAGGCCTGCCTCGAACACGGTCGTCGCGCCGACGGTTCGGTCAGCTACGTGAATGGCGCCAACGTCGCCGGCTTCGTCAAGGTGGCCGACGCGATGATGGCGCAAGGCGTCATCTGAGGCTCCGCCATGCGGCCGGATACGGGGATGGGCTTGGCCCATCCCTTTTTTTCGTCCGCACCGGTGGAATCTTTACTTTAAGTACAAGATAAGTCGACATATGCGCGCCTTATCGGACGAGTAGGTATTCAATAAACTGGTGGCCTCGCATTCCTTCCGAGGGGCCGCCATGATCGCCGCACTCACCCAACTCCTGATCTACCAGCTCGCCGGCGAAGTCGTCGCTCGCGGGCTTGGCCTGCCGGTGCCGGGGCCGGTGCTCGGCATGGTCTTCCTGTTCGTTGCGCTGTTGCTCACCGGCGGCCCGTCGCCGGACCTGCAGCGTACCGGCCAGGGCTTGCTGCAGCATCTGTCGCTGCTCTTCGTGCCGGCCGGCACCGGCGTCATGCTGCACCTCGGCCGCGTCGCCGACGAATGGTTGCCGCTAACGGCGGCGCTGGTTGTCAGCACGGCGGCGACGCTGGCGGTGACGGCGCTGACCCTGCGCCTGCTGATGCCGAAGGCGGCGAGGCCGGAGGATCGGCCATGAGCGCCGGTGCGTTCGCTGGTTTCGGTGAGCTGTGGGTCTACCTCGCTGCCTCGCCGCTGCTCGGCCTGACGCTGACGCTCGCCGCTTATCAGGTGGCCTGGTGGCTGCACCAAAGGAGCGGCGGCAGCCCGCTCGCCAACCCGGTGCTGCTCGCCGTCGCGCTATTGGTAACGGTGCTGACGCTTTCCGGCACCGATTACCCGACCTATTTCGACGGCGCCCAGTTCGTTCACTTCCTGCTCGGCCCGGCCACCGTGGCGCTGGCCATTCCGCTCTACGCGCACATCCGCCGCGTGCGCGCGCTGGTGCTGCCGGTACTCGCCGCACTCATCGCCGGCAGCGTCACCGCCATCGTCTCGGCGGTGGCGGTCGGCAAGCTGCTCGGCGCCAGCGAGCCGACGCTGTTGTCGCTGGCGCCAAAATCGGTGACGACACCGATCGCCATGGGCATCGCAGAGGGCATCGGCGGCATCCCGTCGCTGACCGCAGTGCTGGTGATCGCCACCGGCATCCTCGGCGCCGTCGGCGCCCGCTACCTGTTCGACGCGATGAAGATAAAGGAGCCGGCGGCGCGCGGCCTGGCCATCGGCGTCGCCGCGCACGGCATCGGCACGGCCCGCGCCTTCCAGGTGAGCGAGGAGGCCGGCGTTTTCGCGGCGCTGGCGATGGGGCTGAACGGCGTGCTCACCGCGTTGCTGGTGCCGCCGCTGGCGGCCGCGCTGGCCGGATGAAGCGGCGCCGCTCCGGGTAAACTGCCGGGTCATGGACATCCTCGTCGACATCATCCTCAAGGCCGGCCGCTCGGCGGTCGAACTTTCGCTCTTCGTGCTGCTGCCGGTGATGGTGGTTATGCTCTCGCTGATGCGCCTGCTCGAAGCGAGGAACGCGCTGGACTGGATCGTCCGTCGCGTGGCGCCGCTGCTCAAGCCCTTCGGCCTGACCGGGCTGGGCGTTTTCGCTGCCCTGCAGATCAACTTCGTCAGCTTCGCGGCGCCGATGGCGACGCTGGCGATGATGGATCAGCGCGGCGCCTCCGATCGCCACATCGCGGCCACGCTGGCCATGGTCTTCGCCATGACGCAGGCCAATACCGCCTTTCCGATGATGACGATGGGGCTGGCCTTCGGCCCGACGCTGCTCTATTCGGTGATCGGCGGCCTGGCTGCCGCTGCGGCGACCTGGTACCTGTTTGGCCGCCGCCTGTCGGCCGCCGAGGCGCAGGTCGATGAAACCCTCCTGCACCGCAGCGCGGACGACGCCAAGGGGGTACTCGACGTCATCAACCACGCTGGCGCCGAAGCCTTCAAGATCGCCGTTGGCGCCATTCCAATGCTGGTGCTCTCGCTGGTCGCCGTCACCGCGCTCAGGCACTTCGGTGCCATCGATGCGCTCACCGCGGCGTTGTCGCCGCTGCTCGAACTGGCCCGTATCGATCCGCGGCTGATCCTGCCGACGCTGACCAAGTATCTCGCCGGCGGCACGGCGATGATGGGCGTTGTGGACGAAATGCGCCGCGCCGGTTTGATGAGCGCCGAACTGCTCAACGCCAGCGCCGGCTTCCTGATCCACCCCTTCGACATCCCCGGCGTCGCCGTGCTGATCACCGCCGGCAAGCGCGTCGCCGCCGTCTGGAAGCCGGCCGCGTTCGGCGCCTGCGTCGGCATCGCCGTGCGCACGCTGGCGCACGCCTTCATCGGCTGAACGAGGGCTACAGTTCGGTGTATTTCACCGCCCGCCCGCGCACCTTTTCCGGCGGGTACTTGGCGCGGTTCTCCACCATCTTCGCGGCGAAGGCTTCGGCGAGGTTGATGTCGAGCAGGTCGGCGACGCGGATGACGCCCATCAGCACGTCGGAAAGCTCGTCGGCGACGGCCTTCCGCCGCTCCGGCGGCAGCGCGAAGCTCTCGGCCTCGGAACACCACTGGAAATGTTCGAGCACCTCGGCCGCCTCGACGGCAAGCGCGATGGCGAGATTCTTCGGGTTATGGTGGCGATCCCAGCCGCGTTCGGCGACGAATTCGCGGACGACGGCGCGCAGTTCTTCGAGCTGGTTCATGGCATTGGCGGGCGCCGCCGCTCTCGCGTCACATCGTCAGGAAGCCGCGTGCCTCGGGCTGGAAGGGGATGGCGTCGATGCGCCAGCGGGCGATGCTGCCGTCGGCATCGGGAATCTCGACGACGTCGCCGACGCCGAGGCCGAAGAGGGTTGCGCCCAGCGTGCTCAGCACCGACCAGCAGGATTCTGCCGGGTCGTGATCCTCGGGATAGACCAGGGTGACTTCCTGCACCCGGTTGCCGTCTTCGGCGCACAGGCGGATCGTCGAGTTCATCGTTACCAGACCCGGCGGAATCAGGTCGGGCTTGGCGATCACACCGGAATTGCGCAGCCGGTGCAGGACGGTGCTGGCCGCCGCATCGAGCGAGCGGCCGCCGGTGAAGGTGCGCTCGATGAGGGCGAGCAGTCGCTCCTTGTCGAGTTCTGAAATACAGCCGGAAGGTTTGCCGGCGGGCGGGGTCTGCATTCTTGTCTCCTGCGTTCTGTTCCGGTTCGTTCAGCCGCGCCGGGCGCCGAACCGGGCTGCGGCTGCGAGTCTAGCGGATCGGCCGGCGGCGGGAAAGGTGACGGAACGACAGGTGACGGAACGGCGTTGCGGAGTCGCACACGAAGCCGCGTCATGAAGCGGCAGAGGATGCCGCGCGGTCGGGCGCCTGGGCGGGGTGGCGGATCATATGACGCCGGCGGCGCGCAACGCGGCGATTGCCGCTGCATCGTAGCCGAGGCGCGCGAGCACGGTGTCGGTGTGTTCGCCGAGCGCCGGGCCGATCCCGCCGGCGTCGCCGGGGGTTGCCGACAGCCGGGGCACGATGCCGGGCATACGGCAGGCGCGGCCGTCCGGCAGCGTCACCGTGCGCAGCATTTCGCGGGCCAGGTACTGCGGGTCGGCGAACATGTCGGCCACCGAGTGGATGCGCGAGGCCGGCACTTCGGCTTCGGCCAGCGTGGCGAGCACCTCGGTTTCGTCGCGGTCGGCGACCCAGGCGTCGATCAGTGCGTAGATTTCGTCACGGCGCGCATCGCGGCCGGCGTTGTCGGCGAGCGAGGGATCGTCGGCGAGGTCGGCGCGGCCCATCGCCAGCAGCAGGCGGCGAAAGATCGCATCTCCGTTGGCGCCGATGGTCACATGTCGGCCGTCCTTCGTCGTGTGCGTGTTCGACGGCGTGATGCCGGGCATGATGTTGCCGGTGCGCTCGCGCACGAAGCCGAAGACGTCGAACTCCGGCACCAGCGATTCCATCATGGCGAACACCGCCTCGTAGAGCGCGACATCGACCACCTGTCCCTGGCCGCCGTTCACTTCCCGGTGGCGCAGCGCCATCAGCGTGCCGATCACGCCCCACAGCGCGGCGATCGAGTCGCCGATGGAAATGCCGGTCTTCACCGGTGGCCGGTCGGGAAAGCCGGTGACGTAGCGCAGTCCGCCCATCGATTCACCGATGGCGCCGAAGCCCGGCTGCCGCGCCATCGGCCCGGTCTGGCCGAAGCCGGAGAGACGCAGCATGACGAGGCCGGGATTTTCGGCCGACAGTGCCTCCCAACCGAGCCCGAGTTTTTCCAGTACGCCGGGGCGGAAATTCTCGACGACGATGTCGGCTTCCTTCGCCAGCGCCCGGACGATGGCGGCGCCTTCGGGGTGCTTGAGATTGACCGTCACCGACTGCTTGCCGCGCGCCTGCAGGTACCACCACAGCGAGGTGCCTTCGTAGAGCTTGCGCCACTTGCGCAGCGGATCGCCGCCATCGGGCGACTCGATCTTGATCACCTCGGCGCCGAACTCGCCCATGATGCGCGCGGCGAACGGGCCGGCGATCAGCGTGCCGAGTTCGAGAACCTTCAGGCCGGCAAGCGGTCGAGTGCTGTGGTTCATGCGGTCTTCGGGAGTCTCAGTCATTCTTCACCT
>JAVFAT010000073.1:5557-8634 GCA_034002385.1 Azospira sp.
CTCAGTCATTCTTCACCTTCTTGCCGATTGCGCCGGCTTCTGCAGCGTGTGCCGGGGGCTGGGGCCGCGCGCCGTGCCGCATTCACGCGGCGACGATGCGCGTGCCGGCGATGCGGTCGTGCAGGAAGCAGCCGTCGCGGTCGAACAGCGCCCAGACGATGCCGATGCCGAGAGCGATGCTCGGCCAGGCGGCGAGGAAGCGCAGCACGGCCTGCGCCGGCCGCAGGCGGCTACCGGAAGCATCGACGACGCGCAGGCGCCAGGTTTTCATCGCCAGCGTCTGTCCGCCGTTTACCCAGAACCAGACGAAATAGACCATGAGCACGATGAAGGCGTGCAGCTTGATGGCCGTCGACGAGGCCTGGATGCTGGCAAAAGCGCCGAGCAGCATGTGTGGCACGACCAGCGCGAAGAGCAGGACGGCGGTGACGAGCAGCAGTTCGTAGCACATCGCGGCAAGGCGCCGGAAAATGCCGGTCCTGTTCGTTTTTTCGCTCATGAGGTTTCAGCGGCGCCGGGCGCCGGGCCAGGGTGGTGAAGCATCCCGCGCATGGCGCCGGGATCGTGGGCGGGATGGTGTCCTGCGGGTGGCCGTGCGTGCGCTACCTTGACCAGGACAGACCTTATCGATATGTTTACCTGTTTTTCAAGAACCAGGCTTGTTGAGGCGGAACCAGATGAAAATAACCGGCGCGGAGATTGTAATCAGGTGCCTGCAGGAAGAAAAGGTCGAATACATGTTCGGCTATCCCGGCGGCGCTGTATTGCACATCTATGACGAACTGTTCAAGCAGGAACAGATCAAGCACATCCTGGTACGCCACGAGCAGGCTGCGGTACATGCCGCCGATGGCTACGCGCGGTCGACGCAGAAGGTCGGCGTCGCCCTGGTGACCTCCGGCCCCGGCGCGACCAATGCCGTCACCGGCATCGCCACCGCCTACATGGATTCGATCCCCATCGTCGTCATTTCCGGCCAGGTGCCGGTGCCGGCGATCGGTCAGGATGCCTTCCAGGAAGTCGACATGGTCGGCATCACGCGTCCGTGCGTGAAGCACAACTTCCTGGTGAAGGACGTGCGCGAACTTGCCGACACGATCAAGAAGGCCTTCCACATCGCCAAAACCGGCCGGCCCGGCCCGGTGGTCGTCGACATTCCGAAGGACGTCACCGCCCACACCTGCGAGTTCGAGTATCCGCAGACGGTGCAGATGCGCTCCTACAACCCGGTGGTCAAGGGTCACCTCGGGCAGATCAGGAAGGCCGTGCAGCTGCTCTCCGAGGCGAAGCGCCCGATCATCTACGTCGGCGGCGGCGCCGTGCTTTCCGATGCGGCCGAGCCGCTCAGGAAATTCGCCCACCATCTCGGCTATCCGGTGACGAACACGCTGATGGGCCTTGGCGCCTTCTCCGGCACCGACCCGCAGAACCTCGGGATGCTCGGGATGCACGGCACGGTCGAGGCGAACATGGCGATGCACTACGCCGACGTGGTGCTTTCCATCGGTGCCCGCTTCGACGACCGCGTCATCGGCAACCCGGCGGATTTCGCCGAGGAGTCGCGCAAGGTGATCCACGTCGACATCGACCCGTCGTCGATCTCGAAGCGTGTCCGCGTCGACGTGCCCATCGTCGGCAACGTGCCGGATGTGCTCGAAGAGATGCTGAAGCTGGTCGAGGGCAGCAAGCCCGATCCCGCGCAGACCGCCGACTGGTGGGCGCGCATCGAGGAGTGGCGCGGCAAGAAGTGCCTTGGCTACAAGCAGGACAAGGAGCTGATCATGCCCCAGTACGTGGTGCAGAAGCTCTACGAGATCACCAAGGGCGAGGCCATCGTCTGCTCCGACGTCGGCCAGCACCAGATGTGGGCCGCACAGTACTACCCCTTCGACAAGCCGCGCCGCTGGCTCAACTCCGGCGGCCTCGGCACCATGGGCGTCGGCCTGCCGTATGCGATGGGCGCCCAGTTCGCGCACCCGGATGCCACGGTCGTCTGCGTCACCGGCGAAGGCTCGATCCAGATGTGCATCCAGGAGCTGTCGACGGCCAAGCAGTTCCGCCTGCCGATCAAGATCATCAGCCTGAACAACCGCTACCTCGGCATGGTTCGCCAGTGGCAGGAGATGTTCTACGGCAGCCGCTACTCCGGCTCGTACATGGATTCGCTGCCCGATTTCGTCAAGCTCGCCGAGGCCTATGGCCACGTCGGCATCCGCGTCGAGAAACCCGAGGACGTCGAGCCGGCGCTCAAGCGGGCCTTCATCGACCACAAGGACGACCTGGTGTTCATGGACTTCCAGACCAACCGCGAAGCCAACGTCTTCCCGATGGTGGCGGCCGGCAAGGGCCTGACCGACATGATCCTGGCCGAAGACCTGTAAGCGCGCGGAGAACGAGAAAATGCGTCACATCATTTCCATCCTGATCGAGAACGAAGCCGGCGCCCTGTCGCGTGTTTCCGGCCTCTTTTCCGCCCGCGGCTACAACATCGAGACGCTGACCGTGGCGCCGACCGAGGACAGTTCGCTCTCCCGCATGACCATCGTCACCACCGGTTCCGACGATGTCCTTGAGCAGATCACCAAGCAGCTGAACAAGCTCGTGGACGTGGTCAAGGTAGTCGACCTTTCGGAAGCCGCGCATATCGAGCGCGAACTCATGCTCATCAAGGTCCGCGCCACCGGCAAGGACCGCGAGGAGATGAAGCGCATGGCCGAGATCTTCCGTGGCCGCATCATCGACGTCACCGAGTCCACCTATGTCGTTGAGCTGACCGGCGACAGCAGCAAGCTCGACGCCTTCATCAACGCCATCGACGCCGGTCTGATCCTCGAAACCGTCCGTACCGGCGTCAGCGGCATCGGCCGCGGCGACCGCATCCTGAAAGTTTAGTGAGGATTTTTCGGTAAGGAGCGAGGAACCGGCTCCGCGCCGAGCCTCTCTCCACCCGCTTCAATCCCCACCGTTCCGAAAAAATTTCGACACAAGGAAAACCAAATGAAAGTCTATTACGACAAGGACGCCGACCTCTCGCTGATCAAGGGCAAGAAGGTCACCATCGTTGGCTACGGCTCGCA
>JAVFAT010000074.1:0-8538 GCA_034002385.1 Azospira sp.
AGATTCTGCACCTGCTCGCGCATCTGCTCGATCAACAGCTTCAGCTCCATCGCCGCCTGCGACACCTCGCTGACCACCGATTTCGAGCCAAGCGTGTTCGCCTCGCGGTTGAGTTCCTGCATCAGGAAATCGAGCCGTTTGCCGGTGGCGCCGCCCTGTTTCAGCACGCGCTCGACTTCGTCGAGGTGTGTGGTCAGCCGCGCCAGTTCTTCGGCAACGTCGATGCGCGCGGCGAAAACGACGATTTCCTGGCGGATGCGCTCGTCGTCGGCGCTGCCGATGGCGTCCACCAGACGCTGCCTCAACTTTTCCTGAAACGCCGCCTGCGCCGCCGGAATGTGCGGCGCCACCCCCGCCACCCGCTCGCGCATCAGGGCAACGCGCTCCAGAATCACGGCGGAGAGCTTGTCGCCTTCGCGCGCGCGGCTGGCGACGAAATCGTCGAGCGCGGCGCGCGCGGTGTCGAGCACGGCGGCGACCAGCGCCTCCTGGTCGGGGGCGTCGTCACCGAGGATGCCCGGCCAGCGCAACACCTCGCCGACAGCAAGCGGCCGTGCCTCGGGCAGCGCGTCGCGGACGCGCCGGTCGAGCGTGGCGAGTTGCGCCAGCAGCGCCTCGTTCAACTCCGGCTGGCGCGCCGCGCGGGCAGAAGCCATGAAATAGACGCGGCACTCGATCTTGCCGCGGCCGACGCGGGCGGTGATCGCCTCGCGCAGGGCCGGCTCGATCTGGCGCAGTTCCTCGCAGACGCGGAAATGAATGTCGAGGAAGCGCGAATTGACGCTTTTCAGTTCGAGGCTCAGGGCGCCCGCTTCAAGGTCGCGGGTCTTTGCCGCGTAGCCAGTCATGCTCTGGATCATGGGATTCCGCAGGAAAAAGGATGGGAACGAGGGGAAGGGGGAAGGGAACGCCGCCGGCGCGGGTTTACACGCTCCGGCCAAACCCCGAGAATGCCCGAAAGCCTGAATCATAGCCCCCACCCAGATGGCGCAACAAGCCAACCACGCGCTTCCCAAGGGATACCGGATCGACCAGTACACCATCGAGCGACAGCTTTCGCTCGGCGGGTTTTCGATCGTCTACCTGGCTGCCGACGAGGCCGGCGAGCGGGTGGCGATCAAGGAATACCTGCCGAACAGTCTGGCGCTGCGCAGCGAGGGCGAGACCGTACCGAACATCCCGCCGGAGCACCTCGGCGCCTTCCGCTACGGCATGAAATGCTTCTTCGAGGAAGGCCGTGCGCTGGCCCGCCTCTCGCACCCGAACGTGGTGCGTGTGCGCAATTTCTTCCGCGCCAACGAAACCGTGTATATGGTCATGGCCTACGAGGAAGGCAGCACCTTGCAGGAACATCTCCGGCAAAGGCAGAAGCCGGTCTCCGAGAATTTCCTGCGCAACGTGTTCACGCGCACCCTGAACGGGCTGCGCGAAGTGCACGCGCACAAGCTCCTGCACCTCGACCTGAAGCCTTCGAACATCTACCTGCGCAACGACGGCACGCCGATGCTGATCGACTTCGGCGCCGCCCGGCAGACGCTGGCGCGCGACACACCGATGCTGAAGCCGATGTACACGCCCGGCTTCGCCTCGCCCGAACACTACCTGCGCGAGGATCTCGGGCCGTGGAGCGACATCTACAGCATCGGCGCCTCGATGTACGCCTGCATTTCGCTCTCCGCGCCCCAGGCCGCCGACCAACGCCAGGAAAACGACCAGGTGACACCGGCGGCGGCGCGCTGGAAGGGACGCTTTTCCCACCAGCTGCTCGACACCATCGACAGCTGCATGAAGCTCGACCACCTGCAGCGCCCGCAGAGCGTCTTTGCGCTGCAAAAGGCTCTGGCCGGAACGTCCTTGCCGAAGGAAGCGCAGGACGAAGGCCGGAAAGATTCATCCGGCACGCCCGGGGAAAGCGCCAGCGCGTGAAATTCACCATCTATCAGGAAAGCCGGCAGGGCCAGCGGCGCAACAACGAGGATCGCATCGCCTACTGCTACTCGCGCGATGCGCTGCTGATGGTCGTCGCCGACGGCATGGGCGGCCACTACTACGGCGAGGTGGCCGCGCAGATTGCCGCGCAGACGCTCACCGAAGCCTTCCGGCGCGAGGCGCAGCCATCGCTCGCCGAACCCTTCCTCTTCCTGCAGCAGGAGATGAACAACGCGCACCGCGCCATCCTCGATTTTGCCGCCGACCATCGGCTCGAAGATTCGCCGCGCACCACCTGCGTCGCCTGCATCATCCAAGGCAACGTCGCCAGCTGGGCGCACGCTGGCGATTCGCGCCTCTACCTGCTGCGCGGCGGCCGGCTGGCGGCGCAGACACGCGACCATTCTCGCGTGCGGGCGCTGGTCGACCGCGGCGCCATCACCGAAGCCGACGCCACCGGCCACCCCGAACGCCACAAGGTCTATAGCTGCCTGGGCGGACCGCAGGCGCCCGAGATCGAGCTTTCGCGCAAGACACCGCTGGAAAGCGGCGACGTCGTGCTGCTCTCCACCGACGGCTTCTGGGAGCCGTTGCCGGTCGAGCGCATCGCCGCGGCGCTCCTTGACACCGATCTGCAGAAGGCCGTACCGGCGCTGCTGACACAGGCCGAGCAACGCGCCGACGGGCACGGCGACAATCTTTCGGTCATCGCCGTACGCTGGCACGACAGCTACGTTGAACCGACCTTAAGCACCGTCTCGACCCAGGGCATGGCATCCGGCGATGGGGCGACGCGGCTCGACGAATTCGGCCACAACGCAACCAGCCCCAACTCGCCACACAGGCTCGACCTTTCCGACGAGGAAATCGAGCAGGCCATCGACGAAATCCGTTCGACCATTGAAAAACACGCCACCAAGGAATAAGGACAGCTCATGCGACCCAGCCAGAGAAACGCCGACCAGCTCCGCCCGCTCGTCATCGAGCGCAACTTCACCCGCCACGCCGAAGGTTCGGTGCTGATCCGCATGGGCGACACGCACGTGCTGTGCACCGCCAGCGTCGAGGAATCGCTGCCGCCCTTCCTGCGCGGCAAGGGCCAGGGCTGGGTGACGGCCGAATACGGGATGCTGCCGCGCTCGACACACACGCGCAGCGCGCGCGAAGCGGCCAAGGGCAAGCAGAGCGGGCGCACGCAGGAAATCCAGCGCCTGATCGGCCGTTCACTGCGCGCCGTGACCGACCTGAAGGCGCTCGGCGAACGCCAGATCACGCTCGACTGCGACGTGCTCCAGGCCGACGGCGGCACGCGCTGTGCGGCCATCACCGGCGCCTGGGTGGCGCTCTTCGACGCCTGCGAGAAACTCGTCGCCGCCGGCAAGCTGCCGGCGAACCCGGTGCGCGAGCACGTCGCCGCCGTCTCCGTCGGCATCCATCGCGGCATGGCGGTGCTCGACCTCGACTACATCGAGGATTCCGACTGCGACACCGACATGAACGTGGTCATGACCGGCAGCGGCGGCATCGTCGAAATCCAGGGCACGGCCGAGGGCACGCCCTTCACCCGCGCGCAGATGGAGCAACTGCTGGATCTGGCCAGCGCCGGCATCGCCCGCCTCGTCGAGGCGCAGAAAACCGCCTGAAGCGCACGGCCGGGCCGGAACGCCCCCCGTTCCGGCAGCAGCGGCCACCCATCCGCCAGCGGCCCCTTCAAACCTTCACCGCCAACGACATCCCATGACCCGCCTCGTCCTCGCCTCGAACAACGCCAAGAAACTGAAGGAACTCGACGCCATCCTGGCACCGCTCGGCTGGGAGTTGATCCCGCAGGGCGCGCTCGGCGTAAGCGAGGCCGAGGAGCCGCACCCCACCTTCGTCGAGAACGCGCTGGCCAAGGCACGGCACGCGGCAAAAGCCACCGGACTGCCGGCGCTGGCCGACGACTCCGGCCTCTGCGTCGCCGCGCTCGGCGGCGCACCGGGCGTGCAATCAGCCCGCTATGCGCAAACAGCGGCCGGCGAACCGAAATCCGACGCGCGCAACAACGAGAAGCTCCTCGCCGCGCTCGCACCGCACGCCGACCGTTCGGCGCACTTCGTCTCGGTCATCGTCCTCGTCCGTCACGCCGACGACCCGCAGCCGCTGATCGCCGAAGGTGAATGGCACGGCCAGATCGTCGGCGAACTGCGCGGCGAAGGCGGCTTTGGCTACGACCCGCTGTTCTTCGTGCCGGAATACGGCCAGACCGCCGCCGAACTCGATCCGGCGACGAAAAACGCCGTCTCGCACCGGGCGCGGGCACTGGCATCGCTGCTCGCCCGGCTGTCGCCGCCGGCCAGCCGGTAAGGCAGGCACCCGCAGCCGGAGAGGCGGCCCGGAGGGGGAGGCATTCCCGGGGAAGCCTCGCCGAGGGCACCTCTACAAGGCGCCTCGCCGCATCGCGGAAAGGCGCAGGACGGCGCATGAGTCCACCGATGGGGACGGCGCGGGAAAGGGAAAGGGAAGGAAAAAGGGGAAAGCGGAAAGCCGCCGGAAGGGCGGCAGAAAGAGCTGCAGAAAAACCCGCCGAAGGGGCCGCCAATAACCCGCCCGTCAGCGCATACCGCCGCCGCGCTTCAGAAAACCAGCGTGCGCCAGGCCGGGTCGAGCGTGCGGGCGACGAAGGCGGTGGCGCCGGCCTGGGCGGTGAATTCGGGAATCGTCACTTCGCCTTCGCCGACGTATTCCCGCCAGGCCATGCTGCACGCGAAGAAACGGGCACCGCCGGCCGCTGCATCCCGCATGAAATCGTGGAGACTGCGACCGCCGCGCGCCGAGGCGCTGCATCCGGCGGCCTCGCCGGCAACGAGCAGGCGCACCGAACGGCCGGCGAAATGGATTTCCACCTCGGCATCGAGCGCCGTCGCCGCCGCCGCATAGACGAAGGGCGCCGCAGCCAGGTCGGGTTTCTCCGGGTCGGTCGCCCAGAGCAGGATGGCCAGTCGATCGTTCATCAGGTTCAGGAAAAGGGAAGGCAAACCACGGAGACGCAGGGCGAACCGGCAGGGAAAATCGGGAATTCCAGGGTTTTCAGGAAATCCGGGAGTTCCGGGAATTCCGTGAATTCGCCCATCGGGCCCCCGCTTCTTCCCGCGACTCCCGACGCCTTCCGGCAGCCCCCTGCGTTTCTGCGGTGGATGTCACGATTCATGCGCCGCACCGGCTCAGGTGAAGCGCGCTTCCGGCTCGACCGAGCGCACGTGCGCCCGGTAGGCGGCAGCATCGACAAGCCGGGCGCGATCGGCCGCCCAGTCGCGCGCCGTGCCGCGCACCAGCCAGGCGGCGTAGGCATCGTGGTTAATCGGCGCCGGCCGTTCTTCCAGCGCCTCGTTCGCTTCGGTCAGCGTGAAGGCGCAGGGCGCGTGTATGGCCAGCACCGTCTTCGCGCTTTCCACCGTGCCCAGCCCGCGCCCGGCGTCTATTTCGGCGCCCTTCGGCTTGGCCGTGAAGGCGATGATCTCGCCAGCAAGAAAGACGCCGAAGGCGGTAATGCCGATGCTTACGGTTTCCCCCTCCGCACGCACCCACATGTCGTGGCGCGTGTCGTAGAGAAGACCATCGGGAACGGCGCCGCAGAAGGGCTGGCGAGGCACGACGGAATCGGTTTCAGGGTTTCAGCGCGCGATGCGGAAGGCTTCGCGCGACTGGCCCTGGGCTTCCAGCATGGTCAGCCATTTCGGCGAGCGGCCGCGTCCCGTCCAGGTTTCACCGTTCGGCCCGCGATAGGCGGGGGCGATGGTCGACTTCGCCCGGCGCCGGCCAGCGCCGCTGCGGAAACCGCAGTCTTCGGCCGAGAGATCGAAATCGGCGATCAGCTTCTTTGCAGCGGCAATGGCTTCGGATTTTTCGGCGCGGCGCGCGGCCTGGATCTGACGATCGAGTTCGGCACGCTGGGCAAGCAATTCCTGATAGCTGGACATGTTATTCCTTCCTTTTAAATGTTCATCGACGTACGGGTGAGTATATGGGCGAATCGATTTCCGGAAAGCGCACTTTCGACCGCAGCCCGAATGATATTCATTTTTTCACGAATATTGGAGGTGGCGCATCGAATCATTTCTGTCGATTCGTAATGAAAGGCGCAGGCGACGCGAAGAAAGCTTACTTCTCGTCTTTATCCGCACACCGCAGATCGGCGGCGAAAAGATTTCCAGCGACATGCGGCAAAGCATGAAAACGGGATTTGCCAAATGTTTTCAATATTCAGCAACACTTTGAATAGTATGGTTAATTATGATAGCTGCGAAAGAAGAAAGCCACCCCGAAACGGCACCTGCTTCGCCGGTGAAAACCATCGAATTCTGGCGGAAGAGAGCGGGAGTCGAACCCACCAGGGGCCGTCTGACGGCCCCTGCCGGTTTTGAAGACCGGCCGTCCCACCGGGGAACGATCTCTTCCATTCTGGTCACTGCATTTTCCATTGCCGCGGCACGGCTGTTTCGCGCAGGAGATGTTCGTCCTTTGCGCCGCGCGCATCGCGAATGCGTCGAGTGTAGCCGATGCGATCGAAGAATTCGAGGATATGGATGGCCACCTTGCGACCGCCGCCGATCGCATCGCGCAGGTCGGCGGCACGCGCCGCGCCGTGGGTCGCGCACAGCCCGGCGACGATGGTCGCCAACCGCTCGGTGGCGTCGTCGGTGAAATAGTGGTCGGGCGCCACCGGGTAGAGACGGCCGCTGCGCGCCACGCGCTTCATCAGCGCGCGCACCGTTTCTTCGGGCAAGCCCGTCGCCTTGGCGATGTCGCGCACGCGCGGCGGCTGGAAGGGCGCCGCGTCGAGCAGCGGGGCGAGCGTGCGCCAGAGGTCGGCATCGGCGGCCGAAAGCGTCGCCCGGTGTTCCGGCAGGTGCAGCCAGCTCGATGTGCGGGCGATGCGACCGGCAGCCAGCGCCTCGTCGAGCAGACGGTCGAAAGCGGCGCGGGCGAGCGTCGGCGAAGTCAGCCGGCGCAGGCGCTCGTGTTCGGCGCCGAGCATGTCGGGCGCGCGTTCGTGCTCGGCGGCAAGCGCGGCGACGAGCCTTTCGGCGAGCGCCGCCCACGCTGCCGGGGCGAAGCCGAGCGTGCCTTCGCGCGCGTCGACGCGGATCAGTGCGCTTGCCACCCACAGACGGGCGGCTTCGTCGTCGTTCAGGTTCCATGCCTCGGCGAAGCGGTCGAGACGGACGCCGGCCGGACTCGCCGCCAGTTGCTGCGCCAGCGTTGCCGCGGGTTTGCCGGCGGCGGCGGTGGCGAGTGCCGCGAGCCGCGCTGGTGCGCGCTTGTGCCGCGTCGGCGGAAAGATGTCAAGAACTCGGCCACCGGCCAGCGTACGGCTGGCCGAGGCATCGCGCAGGATGAAGCGGTCGCCGCCAACGCAGACCAGCGGCCGGTCGAGGATGATTTCGACCAGTGCCTCGTCGCCCGGTGCCAGCGTTTCGCCTTCGAGCAGCGCTACGCGGCCGGTGACGTCCTCGGCGCCGAGGTGCGCGTGCACTGCCGTCCAGTGGCGCAGCGCCTGCGTTTCGTCGCGCGCCAGGCGCAGCGTTGCCGCGAAGCGGTCGACCGGCAGATGCTGGCGCGGATCGAGCACCCACATGCCGCGCCGGATCGCCTCGCGCGAGAAATCGCCAGTGAGATTCAAGGCGACGCGCTGGCCGGCGTGGCCGCTTTCCGCCGGCTGGTCGTGCACGCGCAGGCCGCGCACGCGCACGGCGAGGCCGGGCGGCGAGACGCTCAGCGCATCACCGACGCGCACGCTGCCGGAAAAAACGGTGCCGGTGACGACGGTGCCGATGCCGGCAAGCGTGAAACAGCGGTCGATGGCCAGCCGGAAACGACCGGCCGGTCGCATCTCGCCCAGTTCGCGCGCCGCCGCTTCGAGGTGAGCGCGCACTTCGGCGATGCCGTTCGCCACTCGCGGCCAGGCGCCTTCATCGGCCGCTTTGTCGCGGTCTCCGGCGGCGCTTTCCGGTTCGTCGTTGTCGGCCGCCACGGTGGCATTCAGCGCACCGCGTGCGGCCACCGGGAAGACCGGAGCCGTGGCGAAGCGGCTGCCGGCAAGCAGCGCCCGCACCTCGGCAGCTGCGGCCGCCTGCCGCGCTGGCGTCACCGCGTCGCATTTGGTCAGCGCCACCGCCGCGCGGCGGATGCCGAGCAGGTCGGCAACGGCCAGGTGCTCGCGCGTCTGCGGCATCGGCCCGTCGTCGGCGGCAACCACCAGCAGCAGGAAGTCGATGCCGGTGGCGCCGGCGAGCATGTCGTGGATCAGCTTCTCGTGACCAGGCACGTCGATGAAGCCGAGGACGCCGGCACCGCTGTCCCCGCCGACAAACGGCGCATGGGCATAGCCGAGATCGACGGTGATGCCGCGCGCCTTCTCTTCCGGCCGGCGGTCGCCGGCAACGCCGGTGAGCGCCTGCACCAGCGTCGTCTTGCCGTGGTCGATGTGGCCGGCGGTACCGACGATCATGGGGGTTCTCCGGTGCGGGAGTCAGGTGAGGGAGAAAGTTCTTGCATCATCGGCGATCAGCGCACAGGTAGGTGAAAGCGCCTGCCGCATCGACGCAGGGGCAATGAGGAAGAATAAAG
>JAVFAT010000075.1:0-8537 GCA_034002385.1 Azospira sp.
ACGAGGCGGCGACGAACTACTTCCGCCGCACCACCTCGGACGACATCGCGCAGAAATTCCTGCCCATCGTCAGGCAGGCAACGGCAAAAGTTCAGCTCGCCGACAAGTACAACGCCTACGCCGGCCGCGCCGCCAAATTCGGCCTGCTCGACGAGAAGGACGCCGACCTCGACAGCTACGTGACGCAGAAGGCGATGGACGGCCTTTTCCTGATGGTCGCCGAGCAGGAAAAGGCGATCCGCAAGAATCCGGCGGCAACCGGCAGCGCCCTCCTGAAGAAGGTTTTCGGCTTCGGCGGCTGAACCGCTTTCAGAACGTCATGCGCGCCCCGAGCGTGAGGCTGCGCCCGGCCAGCGGCGCGGCGTGCTTGATGAAGGACGTGTGGGTGTAGGCCAGTTCGTCGGTCAGGTTGCGCGCCTTGAGGTAGATCAGCCAGGACTGGCCACCGTATTTGCCGGTGTAACGCAGACCGAGGTCGAGCAGCGTGTGACCGGCGGTTTCGCTCTCGAAGTCGGCGATCCGCTCCTGGCGCGCGACGCGGTACAGCTCGGCCTCGCCGCTCCAGTTCCCCCGCTCGAAGTCGAGGCGCAGGCCGAGGCGCTCCGCCGGGATGCGCGGCAGGTCGCGGTCGCCGCCGCCTTCGTCGAAGCGGGCGCGGACGGCGTCGCCGAACAGCGTGAGGCCGAAGACCGGGTTCAACTGCCGGCGCACCCAGCCTTCGACGCCCTTGAAGACCGCATCGCGCTGGCGGTATTCGATCAGCCGGAAATCCTCGTGCAGGTCGAGCGTGTGCGCATGGATGTAGTCCCGCACCCGGTTGTGGAAGACGCCGAGCGAAAAGGTGGTCGGGCCGGCGGTCTTTTTCAGCGACAGGTCGACGTTGCGCGAGGTTTCGGCCTGCAGCCCCGGGTTGCCGCGCTCCCAGGTGTTGGTCGCCATGTGGATGCCCTGGGCGTACAGCTCCTCGGCCGTCGGCAGACGCTCCGCGCGCGCGATCGACAGGCCGAGCGCGTGCGCAGGCGCGAAGTTCCAGACGGCGCCGAGCGAGGCCGAGTTGCCGCGATGGCTGCGACCGCGCTGGCCGGCAGCAGCGTCGATGTCCTGCCGTTCATGGCGCAGCCCGGCCTCGAAGCGCCAGTCGCCGCGCGTGTATTCCTCGACCAGGAAGAGGGCGTGCCGGCGCGTCAGCGTCGGCGGCACATAGGCTTCGTCGCCGTCGGCGCGGAAATCGCGGCGCACGGTCTGCACGCCGATGACGCCACGGAGATCGCCGAGCGGCAGGTGTTCCAGCTCGATGCGGCCGTCGTGCGCCCGGCTGCGGAAGCGGGTGGCGACCTGTTTCCGGCCGTCTTCCTTCTCGATCTCGTCGTGCGCGTAGTCGGTGTGCGCGACGCGCAGACGCAGGCGGGAAAAGCCGGGCAGCGGATCGGACAATTCGCCGCGCAGATCCCGGCGCGTGCTGTCGAGGTCGACGAAAGGCGTGCCGTGCGCGTGTTCGTCGTCGTGATCGTGGTCGTCGAGGGCATCGAGGGCATCGTCTTCGCCGTGCCCGCCGCAGTGCAGATGGCTGCCGTGCGGGTGGCAGTCGGCGTATTCGTGGCCGTGGCCGGGCAGTCCGTACTCGTTCTTCTGGCGGCTCCAGGCCAGGCCGAGATAGCCGCGCGCACCGACCCACGAAACGCCGAGGCCGCCGCTTTGCGTCTGGTTGTAGCTGCCCTCGACCCGGCTGCCGTCGTGCCAGCCGCCACCGACGCGGTAATCGCGCGCGTCGCGCTGCACGCCTTCGGCACGGATGGCCAGGTTGCCAGCGCCGGCGGTCAGCCCGAAGGCGCCGGCCGCCGAGCGGTCGCCGCTGCCGGACTGCAGCTCGACGCTGCCGGCGATGCCGTTTTTCGGCACCGCCATCGGCACGCGCTCGTCGAGCACGTTCACCGTGCCGCCAATGGCGCCGCCGCCGTAAGCCAGCGCCGACGGGCCGCGCAGCACCTCGATGCGGTTGCTGAGCAGGGGTTCGATGGCGACGGCGTGATCGGGGCTGAGGGTCGAGGCATCCATGATCTCGGCGCCGTCGGCGAGCACCTTGACGCGCGGGCCGTCCATGCCGCGAATGACCGGCCGGCTGGCACCGGCGCCGAAGCGGCCGGCGGCGATGCCCGCTTCGCCGGCCAGCGTGTCGCCGAGCGTGGCGGCGCGGCGGGCGACCAGCGCATCGCCGGAAAGCACGCTGACCGGCGTGCTCATGGCGTCGCTGCCGAGTTCGAGCGCGCTGGCGGAAACGGTGACCACGGGCAGTTCATGAGCCGCCTCATCGGCAAAGGCGGCGGGCGGAGCGAAAGCCAGCAGCAGGCCGAGAGCGAGCGGATGGCGGATAAAATCTGGAGCGGAAAAAGACATCGGATTTCCTTTTCGTGCAATCGGAATGGAAATGGAAAATGGGGAATGAGGAATGATGAATGCGCCCCCGCTCACCCGGCGGATGACGGGTAGACGGCGGATGGACGACTGACTGGCGGCCGGCGGCGCTGAAAAAAGGCAGCGGCTGACGGGCGGCTAAGCGCTGCTCTCGCCAGCAGGCAGCGAAGAAGGTGCTTGCCTGCGGACAACAAGGCAGGGCACGCCCACCTCGGCGGCAAGGCTGGTCGCCAGCAGGCAGGCAAGGAAAGCGCTCATCCCCGCAGGCGGGCACGAGGAAAGCGTCCGCCCCGCAGGCGGGCGCGTGCCCCCTGGTGCCGCGTCAGGCGAAGGACGGGAAAAGGATGGGCGGGACGGGCGGCGCGCGGCAGCGCGGCCGTAGCGTGGCGTCGCTGCCGGCCCGGCAGGCGGCGGCGGAAAAAAGGACGGCCGGAGCGGCCTGCAAAGAGACAGCGCCGCCGGCAGCGAGCGGCGGCAGGTCGATGCCGGCGAACGCCAGGCAGATCAGGCAGCCCGCATCGGCCGCATGTTCCGCCGGATCGTCAAGCGACCTCCCGTGCCCGCCCCCATGCGCCTCCCCATGCGCCGACACCCCGGAATGCAGCGCCTCGCCGACGTGCCCGACGAGGTGCACGTGCGCCCCGGTCTGCGCCACCAGCAGCAGCAAGGCCAGCAGCAGCGGCAGAAAGTACCGGCAACGCCGGACAGCAAGAAGGGAGATGAAGCGCGACGACATGGCGGCGGATTCTACGCAGGCCACCTTGCAGATGCAACGAGGTTGCATCTAAAGGCACTTCGATATTTCCACGTTTTCCCGTTTCAGCACCTCTACCTCTCCATGCCCCCACGACGAAAGTCCGCCTTCTCCTGCCACCCCTCCCGCCAACCCTTCTGCTGCAGCACGCGCCACCGCCGGGGTCGCGCGGCCGATCCGCTATAATCCGCGCTTTCGATGTCCCGACGAGTGCCATGAGCGCCGACCCCAAAGTCCTGCTGACCGAACTGCTGAAAACGGCCCTGATGCGCGTGGCGCCGGACCATGCCGACACCGCCATCCTGCTGGAGCGCCCAAGGCAGGCCAGCCACGGCGATTTCGCCACCAATCTGGCGCTGCAACTGGCCAAGCCGATGAAGCGCAACCCGCGCGAGCTGGCCGGGCTGCTGCTCTCCGAGCTGCCGCCCTCGCCGCTGGTGGCGAAGGCCGAGGTGGCCGGGGCCGGCTTCATCAATTTCACGCTGGCGGCAACGGCAAAGACGGCGGTGGTGCGCGAAGTGCTCGCGCGCGGCGCCGCTTTCGGCCGTGGCGCGACGAAGGACGAGCGCATCCAGGTCGAGTTCGTTTCCGCCAACCCGACCGGCCCGCTGCACGTCGGCCACGGCCGCGGCGCCGCCTACGGCGCCTCGCTCGCCAGCCTGCTCGCCTTCGCCGGCTGGGACGTCACCCGCGAGTACTACGTGAACGACGCCGGCCGGCAGATGGACATCCTCGGCGTCTCCACCTGGCTGCGTTACCTCGAACTGTTCGGCGAAAAAGTGCCCTTCCCGCCCAACGGCTACCAGGGCGACTACGTGCGCGGCATGGCCAAGCAGATGCAGCTCGCGCACCGCGACAAGTACGCGAAGAAGACCGCCGACGTGGTCGATGGCCTGCCAGACCTGCCCGATGCGACGCGCGCCGACGACGAGGCGAAGAACCTGCGCGAACAGTATCTGGATGCGCTGATCGCCCGCGCCAAGAGCCTGCTCGGAGAAGACTGGGCCTACGTGCACAACCACGCGCTGACCGAGCAGCTCGCCGACTGCCGCGACGACCTGGAAGAATTCGGCGTGCACTTCGAAGTCTGGTTTTCCGAGAAGGCGCTCTTCGACACCGGGCTGGTCGCCCGCGTCGTCGACCGGCTGGAGCAGGCCGGCCACATCTACACGCAGAACGGCGCCAGGTGGTTCCGCTCGACCGCCTTCGGCGACGAGAAGGATCGCGTCGTGCAGCGCGAGAACGGCCTGTATACCTACTTCGCCTCCGACATCGCCTATCACCTGAACAAGTTCGAGCGCGGCTTCGACAAGGTCATCAACGTCTGGGGCGCCGACCATCACGGCTACATCCCGCGCGTCGCCGGCGCGCTCAAGGCGCTCGGGCTGGACGCCGGGAAGCTGCACGTGGCGCTGGTGCAGTTCGCCGTGCTCTACCGCAACGGCCAGAAGGCGTCGATGTCGACGCGCTCGGGCGAATTCGTGACGCTGCGCGACCTGCGCCGCGAGGTCGGCAACGACGCCTGCCGCTTCTTCTACGTGCTGCGCAAATCCGACCAGCACCTCGATTTCGACCTCGACCTCGCCAAGAGCCAGTCGAACGAAAACCCGGTCTATTACATCCAGTACGCGCACGCGCGCATCTGCTCGGTGATGAACGCCTGGACGGATGCCGGCGGCAACGAACCGGATCTCGCCGACGCCGACTTCTCCCGCCTCGACAGCCCGCGCGAACTGGCGCTGGCCGCCCGGCTGGCCGAGTTCCCGGAGGTGATCGAGGCCGCCGCCACCGACCTGGCGCCGCACGCCGTCGCCTTCTATCTGAAGGATCTCGCCGCCGATTTCCACGGCTGGTACAACGCCGAGCGGATGCTGGTCGAGGACGCCGCGCTGAAGGATGCGCGCGTCGCGCTCGCCGCCGCCGTGCGCTGGACGATACGGAACGGCATGGCGCTTCTCGGGGTTTCGTGCCCCGAAACCATGTGAGCGATCATGAGCCGCGACATGAAAACCCGACGCGCCCCGGCGCAGAAGAAATCGGCCGGCAACACGCTGGTCGGCCTGTTCATCGGCCTCGTCCTCGGCATCGTCGGCGCCGCGGCGGTGGTCTGGTACATCAACAGCATGCCGACGCCCTTCCGCGAGCCGCCGGTGCAGTCGCCGACGGCGAAACCGGCCGACGGGCCTGCGCCGCTGCCGGGCAAGCCGGGCGATCCGGTGCCGGAAAAGCGCTTCCAGTTCTACGACATCCTGCCCGGCAAGAGCGAGGCCAACAACGTCGAACCGGCGCCATCGGTGCCTGACGCCGGCCGCGAACCGGCCCAGGACGCCGCCCGGCCGGCTGCCGCCGAACCCGTGCGCGAGGCGATCTTCCTCCAGGCCGGTTCCTTCCAGACGCCGGACGATGCCGACAACCAGAAGGCGAAGCTCGCCATGCTCGGCCAGGAAGCCGCCATCCAGCAGGTGATGGTGCAGGACAAGGTCTGGTATCGCGTGCGCCTCGGGCCGTATGCGAAGATCGAGGACGTGAACAAGGTGCGCGCCGAACTCGCCCGTCAGGGCATCGAGGCTGCCGTGGTCCGCAAGGATTGAGAATCCGTGAATCCATGAATCCATGAATCCATGAATCCGCCCGAAAACTCCCCAGGAGACGCAACGATGAAAAAACGCAGCTTCCTCAATGCCGTCGCCGGCCTCGCCGCCGCGCTCGTCCTCGGCACCGGCGCGGTGCACGCGCAGCAACTGACGCAGGGACGCGACTACGCGCCGATCTCGCCGGCGCAGCCCGGCGACAACCCGGCGAAGATCGAGGTCGTCGAGTTCTTCTCCTACGGCTGCCCGCACTGCAAGGATTTCCATCCGCTGGTCAGCCGCTGGGCGGCATCGCTGCCGGCCGACGTCTCGTTCAAGCGCGTGCCGGTATCCTTCGGCCGCGCCCAGTGGTTCAACCTCTCCCGCCTGTACTACGCCGCCGAGGCCATCGGCGAACTCGGTCGCCTGGACGATGCCGCCTTCATCGCGCTGCACGACAAGAACGTCAAGCTCTACGACGATGCGACGATCAACAAATTCGCCGTGCAGCAGGGCGTCGACGGCCGCAAGTTCGCCGACGCCTACAATTCCTTCGGCGTGAAAAGCAAGGCGCAGCGCGGCGACCAGATGGCGCAGGCCTACAAGATCCAGGGCGTTCCGGCGATGGCTGTCGATGGCCGTTATCTCGTGCTCAACGAAGGGCTGAAGAGCTACGAGGATCTGCTGGCGCGCACCGATGCACTGATCGCCAGGGCGCGGGCCGAACGGAAGAAATGAGCCGGTGAGCGAAGCCTCCGGCCCCACAGGAACCCGCAGCCCGCTGCGGGTTTTTCTTACCGGCGCCTCCAGCGGCATCGGTGCCGCGCTGGCCCGGCACTACGCCGCCGAGGGCGCCATCCTCGGCCTCGCCGCGCGCCGCGCCGGGGCGCTTGCCGAGCTGGCGGCGACGCTGCCGGGCAAGCACGCCGTCTACGTCCTCGACGTCGCCGATGCGCCAGCCCTGGCGGCGGCCGCCGCCGATTTCACCGCCCGCTTCGGCGCGCCGGAGATCGTCATCGCCAATGCCGGCGTCTCCGCCGGCACGCTGACCGAATACACGGAAGACCTGGCCGTCTTCCGCCGCATCATGGATACCAACGTCTACGGCATGGCGGCGACCTTCGCGCCCTTCATCGGGCCGATGCTCGCCGCAGGCGACACCGGCCGCCGCCGGCTGGTCGGCATCGCCTCGGTCGCCGGCATCCGCGGCCTGCCGGGAGCCGAAGCCTATAGCGCCTCGAAGGCGGCGGCGATCGCCTACCTGGAAAGCCTGCGCCTCGAAATGCGGCCGCGCGGCCTGAAGGTGGTGACCATCGCCCCCGGCTACATCGAAACGCCGATGACGGCGGTCAATCCCTATCCGATGCCCTTCCTGCTGCCGGCCGACGCGGCGGCGCGCCGCTTCGCCGCGGCCATTGCGCGCGGCACCAGCTACACGGTGATCCCGTGGCCGATGGGCGTCGTCGCCAAGCTGCTGCGCCTGCTGCCGAACGGGCTGTACGACCGCCTCTTCGTCGGGGCGCCAAGAAAGCCGCGTCTATAATCGCCGGGCCTTCTTTCCCCTCTTCATTCCCGACGCCCCGGAAAATGACCATGAAACGGATTCTCCGCACACTCTCCTTCACGCTGACTTGCGCCGCCTTGCCCGTCACCGCCGGCGCGGCCGATGCCGGCGAGGCGGCCGTCGCCCGCCTCGGCGAACTGAACGGGCAGGCGCTCGCCTGCCGGCAGATGGAGGCTTCAACCAAGGCGCGCAACGCAGTCATCGCGCTGGCGCCGAAAACGCGCGAGATCGGCGAACTGTTCGAGACGGCGACCAACCGCGTCTTCCTGTCGCAGCCTTCGTGCCCCGAGGGCGGACGGCTGACGACCGAGGTCGGGGCGGCGGTGCTGCAACTGCGGCTGGCCTACCCCTCGTCGCGCCACACCGAATTCGAGGTACCGCCAGCGAGCGAAATCGTCACCCGCTACCTGCTCCAGGATCACGACGGGCGCACCGTCACCGACCAGGATTTCCGCGGCCGCTTCCAGCTGCTGACTTTCGGCTACACCTCCTGTCCCGACGTCTGCCCGACGACGCTGGCCGAGATGGCCGCGCTCCTGAAGGCGCTCGGCGATTCGGCGGCGCGCGTGCAGCCGCTGTTCGTCAGCGTCGACCCCGAGCGCGACACGCCGGCGGTGCTGAAGGGCTACACCGGCCTCTTCGACAAGCGCATTCTCGGCCTCACCGGCACGCCGGCCCTGGTTCGCGGCGTCGCCGACAACTTCAAGGTGCGTTACGAAAAGGTGCGCGAAGCCGGCGCGCCGCCGGAAAGCTACACCGTCGACCATTCGGCGGGGATGATCCTGCTCGGGCCGGACGGCCGCTTCCTCGCCCGCTTCGCCTACGCCATGCCGATCCAGGAACTGACCCGGCGCGTCGACGATTACCTGCGGGCAAGCCCCTGAGCACCCGCGCTTCCCCTTGACCCACGTCAAAGGGAGTGCTTCCCGCGCTCGCTAGACTCTTTACCCTCCCGAATACCCCACCACGCCCTGCCATGAACCGTTCCGACCTGCCGGATCTCGTTTGCCCCGCCGGCAGCCTGCCGGCACTCAAGGCCGCCGTCGACAACGGCGCCGACGCCGTCTACCTCGGCTACAAGAACGACACCAACGCCCGCAACTTCGCCGGCCTCAACTTCGACGCGAAGACCATGGCCGAAGGCGTGCGCTACGCCCACGGCAAGGGTCGCGAGGTGCTGATGGCGATCAACACCTTCCCGCAACCGGGCCGCGTCGCCGACTGGCGTGCGGCGGTC
>JAVFAT010000076.1:0-8504 GCA_034002385.1 Azospira sp.
CGAGAGGCGCGTGTTGTAGGCCAGCCCGAGCGCCGCCCAGAAGGCCATCACCAGATAGATGAACATGCTCATCCACGAGGTCGGCACATGCACGAAGATGATGCGGTAGCCCTCGCCCTGCTGGAAATCGGTCGGCGCCACGACCATGCCGATCCACAGCCCGGCCAGCGCAAGCAGCGTGCCGGCAGCGACGAACCACGGAATCATCTTGCCGGCGAGCGGATAGAAGCTCTGCGGCGAGGCGTACTTGAACCAGTTGATCAGTCGATTGTTCATGATGTCAGTAAAGCGCTTGCAACACAGAGGGCACAGAGGCGCAGAGAACACAGAGAGGTCTCTTGTCTTGATGGGTAATATTCATTTCTGCTCCGTGATCTCCGTGTCTCTGTGTGCTCGGTGTCGAAAGCGCTTGATCGCTTTCATTCCTTACTCCAGCGATATCCGTAAAGCCGCCGCGGTTGCCCACGGTGCGAAAAACACGCCACCGATGGCCAGCGCCCCGAGGATCGACAGGTGCGCTTCGGCGCCCATGCCGGTTACCGTCGCGTCCACCGCGCCGGCACCGAAGATCAGCACCGGAATGTACAACGGCAGAACGAGTAACGATACCAGTACGCCGCCGCCGCGCAGGCCGAGGGTCAGCGCCGCGCCGATGGCGCCGATGCCGGAGAGCGCCGGCGTGCCGATCAGGAGCGATACGGCGAGAACCAGCAAGGCGTCGGTTTCCAGGTCGAACTGCAGGCCGAGCACGGGCGCAAGCAGCGCCAGCGGCAGGCCGGAGACCAGCCAGTGGGCGATCACTTTTCCGATGACGACGAGGCCTAGCGGCTGTGGAGCCAGCACCAGTTGTTCGAGCGTGCCGTCGCGGTAGTCGTCGGCGAAGAGGCGGGGCAGCGACAGCATCGTCGCCAGCAGGGCGCCGACCCAGAGCACGCCCGGCGCCAGCTTTTTGAGCAGTTGCGGTTCCGGGCCGATGCCGAGCGGAAACAGGCTGGCGACGATGATGAAGAAGAACAGTACCGACACCAGGTCGGCCTGTCGGCGCATGGCCAGCTTCAGGTCGCGTGCGACGACCGTGCCCACGGAGCCGATCATGACAGTTTCAGCTCCTTCACCGCGCCGGCCGGAATGTCCACCGCCTGGTGCGTGGTCAGCACGGCCAGCCCGCCGCGTTGCAGATGGGCGCCGATCAGCCCGGCCAGCCAGGCGACCGCCGCCACGTCGAGGGCGACGAAAGGCTCGTCGAGCACCCACAGCGCCCGCTTCTCATGTACCAGCCGGGAGAGTGCGACGCGCCGCTTCTGGCCCTGCGAGAGGTATTTGCAGGCGAGATCCTCGCGGCCGAGCAGGCCGACCGCCTCCAGCGCGTCGAGCGCCTCGTCTTCGTTGAGCGTTTCACCGGCCAGCTTCGCCGAGGCCAGCAGGTTTTCCAGCGGCGTCAGTTCTTCCTTGATCGCGTTCAGGTGGCCGAGGTAGCACAGCGATTCGCGGTACTCCTCGCCGAGCCGGCCGATGGCCGTGCCCTGCCAGCGGATCTCGCCGGTGGCCGGCGGCGTCAGGCCGCAGATCATGCGCAGCAGCGTCGTCTTGCCGGAGCCGTTCTTGCCTTGCAGAAACAGCATCTCGCCGCCTTCGAGACGGAAGCCGACGCCCGCGAACAGGCGTCGCTCGCCGCGGATGCATTCCAGGTCAGAGGCTTCAAGCATGAGGAACCGGGGAAAAGTCGAGCGCGTATTGTGGGGAAGCTATCGCAGCGAAGGCTTGATGCGCGTCAAATGAAGGGCTGGTCGCGCGATAAAATTGACGTGAATCAAATTTAATTTGTGGTCATGATGATTCATGTGTAACTGTATGAATATAAAAGAATCGTGTTGTAAATGTCGACCAATAAAAGTGGTGATTGGCAATTTAATGCGCAGATCGGTGCAAAAAGACATATGAACGCACCGGAATGGGGCGGGCGATACCTTGCTTGGTCCGACTGGTTTAATTTAAGCAATTGATATGTAAATGAAAAAGTTAATCCATCCGCGCTGGCACGCTGATTGCGAGTGACGCCTGTTCTGAAATTTTTCATGTTTTCATACAGGAGAGAGTCGCATGAAGGAAAAACTGGTTCTCGTCGGCAATGGCATGGCCGGCGTTCGCACCATCGAGGAGTTGCTGGCGCTGGCACCGGACAAGTACGAAATCACCGTCTTCGGCGAAGAGCCGCACGGCAACTACAACCGCATCCTGCTCTCGCACGTGCTCTCCGGCGAAAAGCCGTTCGCCGACACCGTGTTGAACGACCGCGCCTGGTACGAGAAACACGGCATCCGGCTGGAAACCGGCCGCAAGGTGGTGGCGATCAACCGCGCCCGCCGTCAGGTGATCGCGTCCGACGGCACCATCGCCGACTACGACAAGCTGCTGCTCGCCACCGGCGCCCGGCCGACGATGATGCCGCTGCCCGGCAGCCACCTGTTCGGCGTCATGAGCTTCCGCAACATTGCCGAGGTCGAGACCATGCTCGACCTCGCCCGCCCCGGCCGCCGCGCGGTCGTGGTCGGTGGCGGCCTGCTCGGGCTGGAAGCGGCCTATGGCCTGAAGCAGCGCGGTATGGACGTGACCGTCGTGCATCTGATGGACAAGCTGATGGAGCGTCAGCTCGACGCGCCGGCCGCCTCGCTGCTCAAGCGCTCGCTGGAAGAGCGCGGCATCGCCGTCGAACTCGGCGCCGAGACGCAGGGCTACGTCGGCACCAAGCAGGTCGAGGCGGTGCGATTGCGCGACGGTCGCACGCTGCCGGCCGATCTCGCGGTGGTGGCCATCGGCATCCGCCCCAACGTCGAACTGGCGCAGCAGTCCGGCATCCATTGCGTGCGCGGCATCGTCGTCAACCACGCGATGCAGACCTACGACCCGCGCGTCTATGCGGTCGGCGAGTGCGTCGAGCACGCCGGCAACACTTATGGCCTCGTCGCGCCGCTGTTCAAGCAGGCACGGGTCGCCGCCAACCACCTCGCCGGCCTCGGCCACGCGCGTTACGAGGATCAGCCGCTGGCGACCAAGCTGAAGATCACCGGCATCGACCTCTACTCGGCCGGTAACTTCGGCGGCGGCGAGGGTTGCGAGGAACTGGTCATGGAAGACCCGTGCCGCGGCGTCTACAAGAAGCTGGCGATCCGCGACGACAAGCTCGCCGGCGCGCTGCTCTACGGCGACACCACCAACGAGACCTGGTACTACGACCTGATGCGCGACGGCTCGGACATTTCCGGGCTACGCCCGAGCCTGCTGCACGGCCACGGCCATCTGGGCGACGCCGGCCACAGCGGCACCGTCGCCGTTGCCGGCATGCCCGACGCCACCGAGGTCTGCGGCTGCAACGGCATCACCAAGGGCATGATCGTCAAGGCGATCACCGACAAGGGGTTGTTCACGCTGGAAGAAGTGCGCGCGCATACCAAGGCCTCGGCTTCCTGCGGCTCCTGCACCGGCAAGGTCGAGCAGATCCTCGCCTTCACGCTCGGCGGCGACTACAGCCCGGCGCCGCAGGAAAAACCGCTGTGCGGCTGCACCGAGCACACGCACGCCGAGGTGCGCAAGGCAATCCGCGAACAGCACCTGACGGCGATCCCGGAAACGATGCGCTTCCTCGACTGGAAAACGCCCGACGGCTGCCCGAAGTGCCGGCCAGCGCTCAACTACTACCTGATCTCGACCTGGCCGGGCGAGGCGCAGGACGACCCGCAGAGCCGCGTGCACAACGAGCGCGTGCACGCCAACATGCAGGCCGACGGCACCTACTCGGTGGTGCCGCGCACCTGGGGCGGGCTGACCAACGCCAAGGAACTGAAGGTCATCGCCGACCTCGCCGAGAAGTACAACGTGCCGGTCAAGGTCACCGGCGGCCAGCGGCTGGCGATCCCCTTCATCAAGAAGGAAGACCTGCCGAAGGTGTGGGCGACGCTGAACGAGCACGACATGCTCTCCGGCTTCGCCTACGGCAAGGCGGTGCGCTCGGTGAAATCCTGCGTCGGCAAGGGGCTGTGCCGCTTCGGCACGCAGGATTCGCTCGGGCTGGGCATCCGCGTCGAGAAGGAATTCTGGGGCGCCTGGACGCCGCACAAGTTCAAGATGGGCGTCTCCGGCTGCCCGCGCAACTGCGCCGAGGCGACGATCAAGGACTTCGGCATCGTCGGCGTCGACTCCGGCTGGGAACTGCACGTCGGCGGCACCTGCGGCGTGCGCGTACGCGCCACCGACCTCTTGTGCAAGGTGGCCAGCGGCGACGAGGCGATCGAGCACGCTGCTGCCTTCCTGCAGCTCTACCGCGAGGAAGGTTGGTATCTGGAGCGCTCGTCGGCGTGGATCGAGCGCGTCGGCATGCCCTACGTGAAGAAACGCGTACTCGACGACGGCGAAGCCCGCAAGACGCTCGCCGCCCGCTTCTGGCACGCGCAGCAGTTTGCCCAGGTCGACCCGTGGCAGGACCGCGCCCAGTCCGACCGTCCCGACTACGAATACGCCGCGCTCGAAGTCGTCGAAGCCGCCGCCTGAACGAAGGAGAGAAACGATGAATGCAAACGCCACGAACAACGCTGTCGCCCAGTGGCTGGACGCCGGCCCGGTCGACGCCATTCCAGCTCCCGGCGCCCGTCGACTGCCGACGGCGCAGGGCAATCTGGCCATCGTCCGCACCGGCAGCGGCACCGTCTATGCGATCGGCGACAGCTGCCCGCACAAGGGCGGCCCGCTCAGCCAAGGCATGGTCTTCGGCGAGCGCGTGCAGTGTCCGATGCACGGGCTGGTCGTCGATCTGACGACCGGCTTCGCCGTCGCTCCGGACAGCGGCGCCGTCGCCACCTACCCGGTGCGCATCGCCGATGGCCGCATCCTCGTCGGCCTCGTGCCGCAGAGCGCGGCCGCACCGTGTGGCGGCGGTTGCGCCTGCGCACAGGCGGCGGGCTGAGGGTCCGGTCGAAACACATGGGACTGGCGCCGGAAACGCCTTCATCAGACGCAAAAAAACCGGGGGCCGAAGCCCCCGGTTCCGCTGGGGTTGCGGGTGCTTACTTGCCGAACGGGGTCGGGCGCGGCGTCTTGTCGGACGACGGCGGCAGGATCGGCAGCTGGAACGACGGCTGGTCGCCGGTCAGCGTTTTCAGGAAAGCGACGATCTTCGCGTTCTCTTCCTTGGTGAATTTTTTGCCGAGCTGCAGGCGGCCCATGATGTCCACCGCTTCCGTCAGCGTGTTGGCGGCGCCGTCGTGGAAGTAGGGGTAGGTCAGTTCGACGTTGCGCAGCGTCGGCACCTTGAAGTTGAAGCGGTCGGCATCATTGCCGGTCACCGCTGCGCGGCCGTCGGGCATGTTGCCCTTGTACGGCTCGACCACGCCCATCTTCTGGAAGGAGTTGCCGCCGACCGCCTCGCCGTTGTGGCAGGCGATGCAGCCGCTGTCCTTGAACAGCGTGTAGCCTTCGAGTTCGGTCTTGGTCAGCGCATCCTTCTTGCCGAGCAGCCACTGGTCAAAGCGCGAGTTCGGCGTCACCAGGGTCTTCTCGAATTCGGCGATGGCTTCGGTCACCTCGTTGATGGTGATCTTGTCCTTGCCGAAGACCTGCTTGAATTCGCGGACGTAGGCCGGGATCGATTCAAGCACGTTCACCGCCAGCGTATGCGTGAAGCCCATTTCGGCGGGGTTGGCGATCGGGCCGCCGGCCTGTTCCTTGAGATCGGCAGCGCGGCCGTCCCAGAACTGGGCCAGGCTCAGGCTGGAGTTGAGCACCGTCGGCGAGTTGATCGGGCCTTGCTGCCACTTGTCGCCGATCGAGGTCGGGATGTTGTCGGTGCCGCCCATCGACAGGTTGTGGCAGGAGTTGCAGGAAATGAAGCCGGACTTGGAGAGGCGCGGATCGAAATAGAGCTTCTTGCCCAGTTCGACCATGCCCAGGTTGATGTTGGCGGCCGGGCGGATCGGCTGGATCGGTTCGTCGTTGGCGGCAACGGCGGTGCCGATGACGGCGCTGCCCGAGATCAAGGCTACGGCAAGCGAAAGGATGGTACGTTTCATGGTTGAAGTTCTCCCTTGTGATGAAATGTGGCGACAAAGTCAGTGGCAACATTGTCGGCCGCAAGGGGGGTGAAACGTTGACTCAGGTCAATGGTTTCCATGCGCGCCGCCAATGGGGTCTATAGCTTGTCCCTATAGTCCGTATGGGATTGCGCCGGCGCCGGCAGGAATGATGATCGTGAAAGGAAGATAACGGGCATGACCCTCACCGAACTGCGTTACATCGTTGCTCTCGCCCAGGAGGGAAATTTCAGCCGCGCCGCCGAGCGCTGCTCGGTCAGTCAGCCGACGCTGAGCGTGGCCATCGCCCGTCTCGAAGACGAATTGGGCGTGCCGCTGTTCGAGCGCGGCAAGGGGTTCGTCGGCGTCACCTCGGTCGGTGAGCAGGTGATCGAGCAGGCGCGCGTGGCGCTGCAAGAGGCCGAAAAGGTGCGGCAGGTGGCGCTGGCCGGCCGCGATCCGCTCGACGGGCCGTTGCGCCTCGGCGTCATCCACACCGTCGGCCCCTACCTGCTGCCGCAGCTGATCTGCGCGCTGAAGGAAATTGCGCCGAACATGCCGCTGCTGATCGAGGAGAACATGACGGCCAATCTCTCCGACATGCTCTGCGCGAACGAACTGGACGTGATCATCATCGCACTGCCCTTCAATGTGCCCGGCGTGCTCGTGCGTGCCCTCTACGACGAGTCGTTCATGGTCGTCGTGCCGCGCGGCCACCACTGGGCGTCGCTGCCGGCCCTCGGCCCGGACGAGATCGACGGCGAGGAGATGCTGCTGCTGAAGGCCGGCAACTGTTTCCGCGACCAGGTGCTCGGCGCCTGTCCGCAGGTGAGCACGCCGGAGAGCGATGTGCGCCTCGGCCACACCATTGGCACCATCCGCTGCATGGTCGCCTCCGGCCTCGGTGTTTCGGTGCTGCCGGAAGGTGCGCTCGGCCAGCCGTACAACAACGAGTTGATCAGCGCCATTCCGTTCCGCGAGCCGGCGCCGTCGCGCCGCATCGCGCTCGCCTGGCGCCCCGGCTTTGCCCGGCCGAAGGCCATCGATGCGCTGCTCGACGCGGTGCGCGCCATCGACAGCCCGGCTTACCGGCACGTTTCCTGATTTCCGGCACCGCCGGGAAGCCGGGAAATCAAACAGGAAAGGACACGGAAGTGCACGAAATGTCGCTGGCCGAATCCGTTGTCGGCATCGTCGAGGATGCGGCTCGCGCCCAGGGTTTTCGTCGGGTGCGGACGATTTTCCTCGACATCGGCCGGCTTTCGTCGGTAATGCCGGAGGCGCTGGCCTTCTGTTTCGAGGCTGCCGCGCGTGGCACCCTGGCCGAAGGCGCGCGGCTTGAAATCAGCGAGCCGCCCGGCCGGGGTGAATGCCCGGACTGCGGCCGGATGGTCGAAATCGATGCTATCTTTGACCCCTGCCCCGAATGCGGTGCCTGCCCGGTGCAAGCCGTCGAAGGTACGGAAATGCGCGTGCGGGAGCTTGAGGTCGATCCCTGACGACGCTGGCCGGAAAGCGGCAAGAGCGGAAAAGCGGAAAAAGCAGGTAGGGGCGGCAACAGAAAAGACCGGAAGACAACCGGAAAAGACGGCGAACGACAAGGACATAACGAGGCCAGGCGGCGCTGATGCGGCGCTGTGAGGCCACCGACCGTTCCTTTCCGGGGAATTTCTCCCGGAAACGGAAATGGCGACGAAACACTCGGGGAGAGACGAGGATGTGCACCGATTGCGGCTGCGCGGCCGGCGAAACGCGCATCGACGGTGAAGTGATGGACGAGCACTGGCACGTACATGCCGACGGTACCGCACATGCGCATCCGCCGGCGCACGTCTGGCGGCCGCGTGCGACCCCGGCGCATCGCCAGGCCGGAAGCGCTACGGCCGTGGCCGACCACTATGCGCACGAACACCCGCACGAACACCCGCACGAGCATTCACACCGCCAGCACGCAGCGGCGGACGCCGCTTCGCCGGCGGTACGCCGGGTACGCATCGAGCGCGACATCCTCGCCCGCAACGACGCCGCCGCCGCGGAGAACCGCGCCCGTTTCCGCGCTGCCGGCATCTTCGCGCTGAATCTCGTTTCCAGCCCCGGCTCGGGCAAGACGACGTTGCTCTGCCGCACCGTCGAGGCGCTCGGCGCACGCCATTCGCCCTGCGTCATCGAGGGGGACCAGCAGACCGACCGCGACGCCGAGCGCATCCGCGCCACCGGTGCGCCAGCCGTGCAGATCAATACCGGCAAGGGCTGCCATCTCGATGCCGCGATGGTCGGTCGCGCCGTCGAGCGGCTGGCCCCGGCCGACCGCTCCGTGCTCTTCATCGAGAACGTCGGCAACCTTGTCTGCCCGGCCGCCTTCGATCTTGGCGAGGCGCACAAGGTGGTGATCCTGTCCGTCACCGAGGGCGAGGACAAGCCGCTGAAATACCCGGACATGTTCCG
>JAVFAT010000077.1:0-8393 GCA_034002385.1 Azospira sp.
CACGCGGGCAAGCGCGAATTCGGCAGCGATGCCGCCATCGACGAAGCCGGCAAGGCCGGTGGATTCGATGGGGCCGATGCGTTCGACGACGTCGACGGACTCGATGAATTCAATGAATTCGACCGGCTCGGCGCCCCCGACCCGGCGACGAACGCACTCTGCGCACGCCTGCACGCCGCCGGCTTCGGCACCCTCTTCATCGCCCTGCTCGAAGAAGGCCACCGGCACGAGCCGCGCGCCCCCAGGGCCGATGAGTCGCTGCCCCTGCCGCTGCTCACCGAACGCCTGCTGGCAGTGGTCGCCCGGCTGCGCCGGGAACTGGCGCCGCCGCCGCTACCGCCGCTGCCCTTCGGCCTCGTCGCCGACGACGGCATGACGCCGGTTGCCGTCCGCGTCGCCGCCCAGCGCGACCACGACGTGCGTGCGCTGGTCTGCCAGGGCGGACTGATCGACCTCGCCGGCCTGCAATACCTGCGCCTGCTGAACACACCGCTGCTCTTTCTCGCCACCGCCGACGACGAACGCGCCATCGCCAACCTGCGCCAGGCACAGCCGGCGATAGGCTGCGTCTGCCAGTTGCGGACGCTGGCAGCAGCAGGCGAAGACAGCGACGACGAGGAACGCATCGCCGGCATCGTCGACTGGTTCGACCAGCACCTCGTCCGTTGAGAAGGCTGACCGAAAAGCCGCGGTGAAGAAACCGGAGCGCACCCGGTCCGGGCGCGCATGAAAAAGGCCGGGGATCACCCGGCCTTGCATCGGTGGCGCGAAGGCCCCGGCGTTTTCAACCCGCTTTCGTTTCGTCCTTCAGCGCCCGGCGCAGGATCTTGCCGACGTTGGTTTTCGGCAGTTCGTCGCGGAACTCGATGAGGTGCGGCACCTTGTAGGCGGTGAGGCTCTCGCGGCAGTGGGCAACGATGGCCTCGGCGGTGAGGCCCGGATCCTTCCTGACGATGAAGACCTTCACCGCTTCGCCGGTGCGCGCGTCGGGCACACCGACGGCAGCCGCCTCGATCACGCCCGGATGCATGACGATCACGTCCTCGACCTCGTTCGGGTAAACGTTGAAGCCGGAAACCAGGATCATGTCCTTCTTGCGGTCGACGATGCGCAGGAAGCCCTTGTCGTCCATCACCGCGACGTCGCCGGTGCGCAGGAAGCCGTCCTTCATGATGACCAGCGCCGTTTCCTCCGGGCGGTTGTAATAGCCCGTCATCACCTGCGGCCCGCGCACGCACAGTTCGCCCGGCTGGCCCTGCGCCACGTCTTCGCCGTTGTCGTCGCGGATGACGACCTCGGTCGAGGAAATCGGCAGGCCGATGGAGCCGTTGAATTCCCCCAGGTTGAGCGGGTTGATGGTCACCGCCGGCGAGGTTTCGGTAAGGCCGTAGGCTTCGAGCAGCGGCTTGCCGGTGACCTTCTTCCACTTCTCGGCAACCGCCTTCTGCACGGCCATGCCACCGCCGAGCGTGACCTTCAGCGAGGAGAAATCGAGCTTGCAGAAATCCTCGTTGAGCAGCAGCGCGTTGAACAGCGTGTTCACGCCGGTGATGACGGTGAAGCGGTACTTGGCGAGTTCCTTGGTGAAACCCGGAATGTCGCGCGGGTTGGCAATGAGCACGTTCTTCGCGCCGATCTGGAAGAAGGTGAAGCAGTTCGCCGTCAGCGCGAAGATGTGATAGAGCGGCAGCGCGGTGATGATGCACTCCTCGCCCTCCTTGATCGCCGGCTTGATCCAGGCGTAGGCCTGCAGCACGTTGCCGACGATGTTGCGGTGGACGAGCATGGCGCCCTTGGAAAGGCCGGTGGTGCCGCCGGTGTATTGCAGGAAGGCGATGTCCTCGTGCCCGATCTCGACCTTCTTCAGGTCGGCGCCCGCGCCTTTGGCCAGTACCGATTTCAGCGACTGCGCACGCGGCAGGCTGTAGGCCGGCACCAGCTTCTTCACGTTCTTGACGACGAAGTTCACGATGGCGCCCTTCAGGCCGCCGAGCATGTCGCCCATTTTGGTCAGCACGACGTGCTTGACCGGCGTGCGGCCGAGCACTTCGGCCAAGGTCGCCGCGAAGTTCTCCATGATGACGATGACGTCGGCACCGGAATCCTTGAGCTGGTGCTCCAGCTCGCGCGGCGTGTAGAGCGGGTTGCAGTTCACCACGACGTAGCCGGCGCGTAGCGCACCGAACATGCACACCGGGTATTGCAGGGTGTTCGGCATCATCAGCGCCACACGCGCGCCCTTGGGCAGCTTGAGCTCCGATTGCAGCCAGGCGGCGAAGTCGCGCGACAGGCGATCGACCTCGCCATAGGTCATTTCGACGCCCATGCTGACGTAGGCGACCTTGTCCCGATATTTGGCGATGCCCTGCTCGAAGAGATCGGCGACCGACTTGTAGGTATTGATGTCGATCTCGGCGGGAATGCCTTCCGGGTAGCTTTTCAGCCAAATCTTGTCCATCTGTCCTCCAGGTGTTTCAGGTTTATTGGTATGGTGCCGCCCCGACGGAGCGGCCCGGCGCAGGCCCTGCAACCCGCAATCAGCCTTCGGCCTGCTCCCCCTCTGGCCAGTTGCGGATGTAGTTCTTCAACATGCGGTTCTCGAAATCCTGCTCTTCGAGCACCGCCTTGGCCACGTCGAGGAAGGAGATCACCCCTTGCAGCACCTTGCCATCCATGACCGGCAGGTAGCGTGAGTGTTTCTCGATCATCAGCCGGCGCAGTTCATCCACCGGCATCGACGGCGGCGCGACGACCGGGTCGCGCACCATCACGTCGCCGACGGAAACGCCGCCAAGTTCGCTCTTGCGCACGTTGACCGCCTGCAAGACCTCGCGGAAGGTGAGCATTCCGACCATCACGCCGCCTTCCATGACCACCAGCGAACCAACGTCGTTATCGGCCATGACGCCAACGGCGTCGGCCAGCGGCATCGCGGGCGTGGCGGTAAACAGCGTGCCTCCCTTGACGCGAAGAATTTCCTGCACTTCCATTTTTTATCCCCTGTTGCGGTGTTGTCATGTGTCCGCGCACATCCTGAACGATCTCAAACGATCGTTTGCCCTGCGATCCTATCCCAAGAATCCGGTTTCCGGAAGAATCTTATGGCTCGATCTGCAAGGTGCTCGCGTCAGCAAAAATCAGGGTTCCGCGCACCGGTTTATCGCCCATGATCGCCGCCACCGCGCGGCAGTAGGCCGCAACCTGCGCGCGATATTCGTCGAGGCGCGGCGTCTCCGGGCCGCTGCTCTTGTAGTCGAGCACCCAGAAGGCTTCGTCGTCCTCGACCAGGCGGTCGATGCGGCCGACCGTGCCGCTCTCGCCGGCGATCTCCATCTCGTTCCAGGCTCGCCGGTAGCAGGCCGGATCGAAGAAGCGGCGCAGCGCCGGCGCCGCCAGCAGGCGTTCGGCAACGACGCTGGCGCGCTTCATTTCGGCATCGGCATGGCCGAGCGTGCGCCACCAGTCGCCATCGGCAAGCGCCTCCGGACACGCCTCGGTGCGCCGCTCCAGGATCGCATGGACGAGGATGCCGAAGCGCGCAGCGGCATCCGGCGCCTCGCGCCGTTCGCCGACCGCTGGAATTCCTGCATCGCCCGCCGTTCCGGGCGGCAAGTTTGGTGACGTATCCGGTGGCGCATCCGACAACGGATCGGGAAACACCGTGGGCGGCTCCGGATCGGGCAGCCCCGCCGCAACCGGCGAAGCGTCCGGCGGCAGATCGCCCCAGCTGTCTTCGGCACCGAGCGCGGTAAGCGCGACGCGCAGCCGGCCATAGGCGGTCGGCACACCGCCGCCACGTTCGCCGGCAACGCCGCTGGCGATGAAAACCTGTTGTGCGCGGGTGATCGCCACGTAGAGCAGGTTCAGTTCCTCGCGCGCGGCGGCGGCGGCCTCATGCTCGAACAGCAGCGCCCGCGCCACGCCGCGCAGCTCCTTGCGACCGACGAAGGAAAAATGCGTCGGCCGCGGCGATTCCGGCGGCCAGTCGACCAGCACGTCCCAGGCCCGGTCGGCGGACGGCGCGGCGTTCGCGTCGAGCAGCCAGACCAGCGGCGCCTCAAGCCCCTTGGCGCCGTGGATGGTCATGATGCGCACGCGACCATCGGCGGCGAGCGCCTCGTCGGTGGCCAGTTCGCCCTCGTCCGGCGCATCGTCGCCGGCGGTGCGGGCAAGCGCGCTCAATTCGTCGATGAAGCGCGGCAGGCTCGGATAGCGGCCGCCGTCCAGATCGAGGGCCAGGAGCAGCAGCGCCTCCAGATTGGCCAGCGCCGCGCTTCGCCGCGCCTCGGGCACGGCCAGCCGGTAGCGGGCGAGCACCTCGCCCTCGGCGTAGATGCGGTCGAGCAGGTCGTGCGCCGGCAGGCGCGCGGCAAGCGGCAACCAGGCATCGATCAGGCGCGCGGCGCGGCGAAGCGCGGCACTGCCGCCAGCCTTGCCGGCTGCATCAACCCCGCAGTTCTCCCTGTTTTCGCTACCTTCGCCATCGCTGCATTCTTCGTCCTTGGCACTTTCTTCGCCCTCGCCGCTTTCTTCGCCCTTTCCACTTTCCTCACAATTTCCGCCACCTTCACCCGGTTCATCGGCCAGCGCCGAGAGCCGCGCCCGCCAGCCAGCCTCGGGCCGTGCGGCGAGCGCCAGCAGATCGTTGTCGGAGCAGGCGAAGAGCGGTGACTTCAGGGCGTGCGCGAGCTTCAGGTCGGCGGCCGGCGTCACCAGGAATTCAAGCAGGGCGACGATGTCCGTCACTTCCAGCGAATCGAGCAGGCCGCCGCGCGAAGCCGCGGCAAACGGAATGCCGGCAGCGGCGAGCGCCCGCTCGACCGGCTTCATGCGCGCGCGCGTCCGCGTCAGCAGCAGCACGTCGCCGGGGCGGAGCGGCCGTTCGCCCGCGCCATCGCGTATCGGCGTGCGGCCAAGCATCCGGCGAAGACGCCCGGCAAGCTGTTCGGCCTCGCACTGCCGGCGGCGATCGCTGGCCTCGACCGCCGCTTCACGCAAGGGATCGCGCAGGGCCGGCGCTTCGCCGGCAGCCGGAGCGCTTCCTTCGCCAGCGGCTTCGGCGCCCGTTTTCAGGCTGTCCGCCTCGTCCACCCTCTCGTCCGCCCTCTCGTCCGTCGTCTTGTTCGCCTCCCCGGCCACCTTTCCGTCCGTTTTTTCAGCGGAATTTTCATCACGCTTTCCATCCGCTCCGCCCGCCTCCTCGCCGACACACAGCGGCAGCAGTTCGACGCGCCCCGGCAGGCCGACGGCAAGCGAGCGCTGTTCGCGGAAGGGCTGAAAGGCCGGTTCGGCGCCGAACAGGGCGTTGACCACCTCGACGATGGCCGGCGCGTTGCGCCGCGTCGCGTCCTGCGTCAGGCGCGCGGCGGCAAAGCGCCCGCTGAGGAAGTCGGCGGCGCAGGCAAAGAGGCGGGGTTCGGCGCGGCGGAAGCGGTAGATCGACTGCTTCGGGTCGCCGACCAGGAATACCGACGGCCGCGCCGCGTCGTCGTAGGCAGCCAGCCAGGCGAGCAGGATCTGCCATTGCAGCGGGTTGGTGTCCTGGAATTCGTCGAGCAGCACGTGCCGGTAGCGCGCATCCAGCCGCGCCTGCACGAAGGCGGCGCTGGCCTCGTCGGCGAGCAGTTGCAGCACGCGCCATTCGGCGTCGACGAAATCGATCTGCCGGCGCTCGGCCTTGAAGGCGTCGAGATGCGCAAGGAAGGCGTGATGCACGGCGAGCGCATCGCGGTTGAAGGCGAGGTTGCGTTCCTCCTGCTGCCGCGCCAGGCAGTCGAGCAGGCGCGCGCCGAGCGCCGCGTGCAGGTCGAGGAAGCGTGCCGCGCCGTCGGCGCCGAAGCGCTTGTCGAGCGTCTTCGACGGCTTCCTCGAACGCAGGGTGCCGGCCGTCGTGAGCAGCGATCCGGCGAGCGCGGCGAAGCACGCCTCCGGCGGCGCATTGTCCATTCCGCCATCCAGCGCGGCTGCCAGCGGCGCGGCCAGGCGACGGTCGCTGTCGAGTTCGCTGGCTTCGAGAAAACCGAGGTAGGCGTGGAAGTCCGTGTCCCAGCCGGGCACGAAAAAGGCGGCGAGCGCCTCGCCGCATTCGCCCGCGCCGGACAGTGCGGCGAGCTGGTCGGCGACACCCGCCACCGGATCGGCCAGATCGCCGGCGCAGGCAAGCCATTCGGCCCGCCGTGCCAGGCCGCGCGCGAGCAGCGTGCGCGTGCCGGCAAGGCCGATGTCCGCAAGCAGACGGACGAAGGCTTGCGCCGCCGGGCTTTCCTGATCGCGGCGCAGGCGGCGGGCGAAGCCCTGCCAGAGTTCCTCGAAGCGGCGCGCGCCGTCGTCGGCGAGCGTCGCACCGGCGAGGTTGGCCGACAGCGGCGCGACGGCGACGAGCTGCAGGAACCAGCCGTGGAAGGTGTTGACCGCCAGCCCCGGCTGCGCGCCGGTAACACGCTCGTAGAGGCCGCGCGCGCGACGCAGCGTATCGGTATCGGTGCCGGCGCCGCGCTCGGCGAGGAAGGCGCGGGCTTCATCATCGGGGGCCGTGGCGAGCAGACGCAGCCAGTCGACGACGCGCGCCTCGATCTCGGCCGCCGCCTTGCGCGTGAAGGTAATCGCCAGGATTTCGGAAGGCTGCGCGCCGGCGAGCAGCAGGCGGACGATGCGCGCGGCGAGCAGCCAGGTCTTGCCGCTGCCGGCGCAGGCTTCGACGACGGCGCTCCGCGCCGGATCGAGCGCCGCCGAAAAATCCATGTGTTCCGTGCGCCCGCTTGCGGCCGGCGATTCATCGGTCGGCAACATGATCCCTCCGGCACAGCCCGCGCACCTCGCACCAGGTGCAGACACGGTCGACGCCATGCGCCGGCAGCGGCGCGCCGGCACGCAGCGCCGCCATTGCGGCGACGAAGCGCGCACCCTGCGCGGCGGCGGCGGCAGCAAGATCGTCGGCGCAGCGAACGGTTTCGATGCGCTCGTCGTCGAGCGCGACATAGGCCGCCTCCACCGCGCCCTCGCGCAGCAGCGCATAGGCCGGCAATTGCAGGTCGTCGGCCATTGCCTTCCTCAGATCGGCCGCCCGCTTCGTCTTGTAGTCGAGCAGCGCCTCGCCGCCGGGGCCGGCGCCGTCGCAATGATGATGGTCGATGCGGTCGATGCGGCCGTGCAACTCCACCGTCGCACCGTCGGCAAGCGGCAGCACGCGCGCGACCTTGGTTTCCGCCGTCTGCCAGCGCCAGCCCTCGGCCTCGCGCTCGCGCTGCCATGCGATGTACGCCGGCAGCCGGCGCTGCCAGCGCAAGCGCCAGCCAAGCGCCAGCCAGTTGTCGTCCTCGGCGGCGGCGAAGACCGTCTCGACGGCGTCGACGAGCGCCGCCAGCGCCGCCGCGTCGTCGAGCGCAGCAAGGCGCGGGTGCGCGGCGTGGAAGCGTTCGAGCGAACGGTGCACCAGTTCGCCGTAGTCGCGCTTCTCCATGTCCTCGGCGACCTCGTCGAGTTCGTTCAGGCGCAGCACGTGGCGGGCGAAGAACTGGTACGGGCAGGCGACGAGCGATGCCAGCCCGCTGACTGGCACGCGCGCCGGCGCCAGCGATGCCGGCACGCGCGGCGCCGCGCGCCCTGGCAGCGCCGGCACCGCCACAACAGGCCTTGGCGAGACCGGAAAAGGCAGCGGCGGCCGCATCAGATCGTCGCCCCAGGCCAGGCGATGCAGGGTGGAGAGCAGGTCGAATTCGGGCGCCAGCAGAAGCGCCTCGCCGTCCTCCTCGCGTCGCCAGGTGACGACGACGCGCGGCACCGTCGCCAGCAGCAGTTCGAGATCGCGGCGCAGCGCCCGCTCCGCGTCCTCGCGCGTCGGCAGGCCGAGGTCGCGGCGCACCGCCTGATTGAAGAAGGCGCCGCCGCTCGCCGCGGCCAGCTGCCCGGCATCGGCGCCGATCACCAGCGCCGCCTCGAAGCGGCGCAGGCGCGCATCGTGGCGCGGCAACATGACCACCGGGCTGTCGATGCCGCGGTCGCGGAAGGTGCCCGCCTCAAGCTCGCGGTCCAGCCAGTCGCGCCAGGCGGCGAACGAAAAGACGGCGTCGCTGCCGGCCAGCTCGGCCTGACGTTGCGCGAAGAGTTCGAGCAGTTCGCCGCCGGCTGCGTCGGCGGCGAGCGAGGCTTCGGCGCCGCTTGCCTGCAGCGCGCGCGTCAGGCGGTCGAGCCAGCGCGGCAGCGGCACCGGCTTGCCGCCAAGGATGCGCAGCGCGATTTCCAGACGGTCGAGCAGCGCGGCGGCAAGACGATGGGTTGCCGGGCCGTGATTCTGGGCGTGGCTCGTGTACTTGTCCTCTTCCTGATCCTTTTTCCAATCCTTTTCCCGATCCGCTTCCCGGCTTCCGTCCCGCCTCCCTTCCTCACTTCCTTCC
>JAVFAT010000078.1:0-8385 GCA_034002385.1 Azospira sp.
AGGGCAGGTAGCGCGTTTCGGGGTCGGCGCCGAGGTTGCCGACGAGGATCACTTTGTTGACCGAAGCCATCGTTTGTCTCCCTTCCTGGCACGCCGACGGTGTCTCCCGTCGCCGCGCGCCGCAAAAATCGATGAAATTCGGGAGCCGCCGGGAAGCCGGCTCCCTGCAGATGTTTCCCCCGCCGGAAACGGTTTGCCGGAGGGTGCAGAGCTTGCGAACCGGGGAAGTATACATTGCGCCCCGTTCCGGACAGCTGACCGGAAGCGCTTTTCCTTTCGGAAGCGGGCGGGCGGCGAAACTTTTCGCTTCCGCCGGCGCCGGCGTTGAATGCTTGAATGCGGGCCGGAAGGTGCCGGCCGCGCGCGCGATGAACCGGGGTGTCCATGCCGCCCGCGTCGACCTCGCCGCGCCGCTAGCCGCCGCGCTGCAACGACATCTTCGCCGTGCGCACGAGCAGGCCGCTGTCGACGTCGAAATGCGCGTGGAACCTCCATTCGTCGTTCGACGGGTGGCCCTCGACGCGCCATTCCCAGACTTCCTCGCGCTGGCGCGGGAAGGTCGTCGCGCTGCCCGGCTGGCCGAGGATGCGTCGCACTTGCTCCTTCGTCATGCCGTTCGCCAGCCGCGCGTAGTTTTCGTCGGTCAGCACCTGCTCGATGCGCAGCAGGATGCGGTCGGCGCCGAATGTGAGCATGTGCGTGTGCACGCCGTTCGGCTGGCGGTTGTATTCCCAGGTGACGCTGCCGTCGGCGTTGGCGTATTCGGCCGCCGGCGCTCCCATGCGCTGGCGAACCTCGGCGGCGCTGCTGACGCCCAACTTGAACTCGTCGAGATGAATGGCGTCGCAACCGGGCAGGACGGCGGCGGCGAGCGACACGAAGCCGGCGGCAAGCTGCTTGAACATGGAAGGCTTCCTTGTAGAATCGTTCGACCGATTTTCCGCAAATGACAAGACACAGGCAATGAAACACCTGACGCCGCGCGAAACGCACGACTTTCTTGAACGGACGCCGCAGTCGCTGTTCATCGACTGCCGGAGCACGATCGAATACTACTTCGTCGGCCATCCGGTCGGTGCCATCCACGTCGCGTGGAACGACGGCGAGGACTGGGAGGTCAATCCCGACTTCGTCGCCGAGGTGAAGCGCCTCGCCGACAGCGATCCCGCCCGGCCGGTGGCGATCATCTGCCGCAGCGGCCGCCGTTCGGTCGAGGCCGGCGAAGCCTTGGAAGCGGCCGGCTTCACCGGGGTGATCAACGTGCTCTACGGCTTCGAGGGCGAGCGCGACGAGAACATGCACCGCAACACGCTGAACGGATGGCGCGTCGACGGCCTGCCCTGGGAGCAGAGTTGAACACAGGGCGCCGCCACCCGCCGGCGGCGCTGGCCTGGAGCGTCTGGGGCCTGGGCGCCCTGCTCTACCTGATCGGTTTTTACCAGCGCGTGGCACCGGCGGTGATCACCGACAGGCTGATGACCGACTTCGCGCTCGGCGCCGCCGCGCTCGGCAATCTCTCGGCGTTCTACTTCTATTCCTACGTGGCGATGCAGATCCCCACCGGCATCATCGCCGACCGCTGGGGGCCGCGCCGGCTGCTGACGGTGGGAGCCGGCGTCGCCGCGCTCGGCACCTTCCTCTTCGCTTTCGCGCCGACGATTTTCTGGGCCAACGCCGGCCGTCTGCTGATCGGCGCCTCGGTGGCGGTGGCCTTCGTCTCGATGCTCAAGCTCGCCACGCGCTGGTTCCGGCCGAACCAGTTCGCGCTCGCCTCCGGCATCGCGCTCTTCTGCGGCGTCTGCGGCGGCGTCGTCGCCGGCGTGCCGCTGCGCCTCCTGGTCGAATCCTTCGGCTGGCGGCCGGTGATGATGGTCACGGCCATCGTCACCGCCGCACTTGCCGTCGCCATCTGGTTGTTCGTGCGCGACGACCCGGTCGAGCGCGGCTACGAGAGCCACGCGCCGGCACCGGCCGCTGGCGGCCATCACCATGCCTCGGTCTGGCACGGGCTGATGCAGGTGCTCTCTTACCGCAACACGTGGATACTGGTCATCGTGCCGATCGGCGTCGCCGGCTCGATCCTGACCTTCGCCGGCCTCTGGGGCGTGCCCTACCTGAAGCAGGTGCATGGGCTGGAAACGAAGACGGCGGCGGCGATCACCTCGACGCTGCTGATCGCCTGGGCGCTCGGCGGGCCGATCCTCGGCGCGCTCTCGGAACGCCTGGGCCGGAGGAAGCCGCTCTACGTCGTCACCACCCTCGTCGCGCTGATTGGCTGGGGCCTCGTCATCTACCTGCCGTTGCCGGTCTGGGCGCTCACCGGTGTGCTCGTCGTCACCGGCTTCGCCTGCGGCAACCTGATCATCGGCTTCGCCTTCGCCAAGGAGTCGGTGCCGGTGCGCTTGATGGGCACGGCCTCCGGTTTCTGCAACATGGGGCCGCTGATGGGCGGCATGTTCCTGCAACCGGGCGTCGGCTGGCTGCTCGACCGCCACTGGCCCGGCCAGGCCATCGACGGTGCCCGTGTGTACGACGCGGCGGCCTACCAGGCCGGCTTCTCGCTGATCTTCGCCGCCTTGGCGCTGTCGCTCGTGCTGATCCTGTTTGCGCGCGAGACGCACTGCCGGCAGATGGCCTGAGAAATCTGTTCCCGAATTTTTCAGGCGCCGGACGAAGCGCGTCGCTGGCGCATCCGGTAAAGCACGCTGGCCGCCGCGCCGAGCAGCGCGAAGCCGGCCATCCCCCAGGCCAGCGTCGCCGTCGATGACCACAGGAGCGGCGCCACCAGCCCGGCGGCGAGACCGTTGGTGCCGGCCTGCAGGAAAGTCTGGCACGAAGCGGCCAGACCGCGTTCGCTGGCAAAGGGGTCGAGCGCGAGCAGCGTCAGCGCCGGCATCGCCAGCGCCATGCCGGTGGTGTAGACGAACAGCGGCAGCACGCTCCACGGCACGCCCGGCGGCAGCGCGTGGCTGATTGCCAGATTGAAGACGATGGCCAGCGCCATCACGGCGTAGCCGCGGCCGATGCATTGCAGCGGCGTGAGCTTGCCCGCCAGCCGGCCGGAGAGCCAGCTGCCGAGCATCAGCCCGGCCATCGCCGGCCCGAACAGCCAGAGAAAGGCGCGCTCGGAGACGCCTAGATGCGTCATCAGGAACACCGGCGCCGACAGCACGTAGATGAAGAAGCCGCAGAAATTGAGCGACAGCGCGGCAGTGACGGCGAGGAAATCCGGCTGCGTCAGCACCTTCCAGTAGGTGCGCCCGAGGTAGGCCGGGTGCAGCGAGCGCCGCTTCTCCGGCGGCAGCGTTTCCGGCAGCCAGCGCCAGGTCAGCAGCAGCAGCGCGCCGGCAAGCAGCGCGAGGAAGACGAACACCGCGCGCCAGCCGAACCACGAGTGCAGCCAGCCGCCGATCACCGGTGCGATGGCCGGCGCCAGCGCGAAGGTGATCGTCACGTGCGCCATCAGTTTCTGTGCCGCTGCACCGTCGTGGATGTCGCGCACGATGGCGCGACCGACGACGACACCGGCTCCGGCACAGATCCCCTGCACCGCGCGCAGCAGCCAGAGGTGCTCGATTCGCGTGGCGAAGGCACAGCCGAGCGAGGCCACGCAGAACAGCGCCAGCGCCCAGAGGATCACCCGGCGGCGGCCGAGCGCGTCGGCGATGGCGCCGTGCCACAGCGCCATGACGGCAAACGGGATGAGGTAGACGGAAAGCGTCTGCTGCACCTCGATCGGCGACGCAGACAGCGACGCGCCGATCTCCGGGAAGGACGGCAGATAGGCGTCGATGGAAAACGGGCCAAGTGCCGCCAGCGCGGCGAGCAGGAGGGCGAGTTGACGGTCGGAGAGGATCATTCTGGAAGCTTTCCCCCGCCCCCTTTCCCGGGGAAGGGGGTGAGTGCGGTTCGCCGCTGCGCGGCTCCGGTCACTGGCTGCGCTGCCTTTGGGTCGGCCCGGCAGCCGGCGGGAATCCTCCCTCCGCCCCTCTTCTCGGGGAAGCGGGTGCGAGCGGGTCGGTGCTGCGCTGCGCTGCGGGGTGGCCGCGCCGCTTCCGGAATCGGGAACACTTTGCGCGTTATTCCGAAGGTGCCTGCCGGCGCAGTTGCACGGCTTCGGCAATGTGCGTGGCGGCGATGCGTTCGCTGCCGGCGAGGTCGGCGATGGTCCGCGCGACTTTCTGCACGCGGTGGAAGGCGCGGGCGGAGAGGCCGAGTTGTGTCGCTGCCCGTTGCAGCAGCGCGGCACCGGTGTCGTCGGGGCGGCAGTGGGTTTCGATCTCGTGCGCGGCGAGGCCGGCGTTTGCCTTCCCTTGGCGCTGCCACTGCCGCGTGCGGGCGGCAATGACGCGTGCACGCACGCTTGCCGAGGATTCTCCGTCCGGCGCCTGCTGCAAGGCGCTGGCCGGCACCGCCGGCACGTCGATGCACAGGTCGATGCGGTCGAGCAGCGGGCCGGAGAGCTTGCCGCGGTAGCGGGCCACCTGCTCCGGCGTGCACCGGCAGCGGCCGGACGGTGTGCCGTGATGGCCGCAGGGGCACGGGTTCATTGCCGCCACAAGCTGGAAGCGCGCCGGGAATTCGGCCTGTCGCGCCGCCCGCGAGATGTGGATGCGGCCGCTTTCCAGCGGTTCGCGCAGCGATTCGAGCACGCGCCGGTCGAATTCCGGCAGCTCGTCGAGAAAAAGCACACCGTGGTGGGCCAATGAAATTTCGCCGGGGCGCGGCGTGCCGCCACCGCCGACCAGCGCCACCGCCGAGGCGGTGTGGTGCGGGCTTCTGAAACTGCGGTGGCCGAAGCGGTCCGGACGGAACTGGCCGGCGAGCGAGAGGATGGCGGCGGATGCCAGCGCCTCGTCGCTGGCGAGCGGTGGCAAGAGGCCGGGCAGGCGTGCCGCCAGCATCGATTTTCCGCTGCCCGGCGGCCCTGACATCAGGAGCGAGTGCTCGCCCGCCGCGGCGATTTCCAGCGCCCGCTTGGCCTGTGCCTGGCCGCGTACCTCGCTGAGGTCGGGGAGCGCGCCGGTTTCTTCGCCGGCTGGCGCCGCCTCCGCTGCCGCCAGCAGTGCTTCGCCGCGCAGATGGGCGCAGACGGCGAGCAGGCTCTGCGCGGCGAGCACGCCGTCGGGGCGGGCCAGCGCGGCTTCGGCGGCGCTGGCTGCCGGCAGCACGAAGTGGCGCGCCTCGGCATCGGCGGCGAGCATCATCGCCAGCGCCCCGCGCACCGGGCGCAGCGCGCCGGAGAGCGAGAGTTCGCCGGCGAATTCGTGCGCGTCGAGCCGGTCGGCGGGAATCTGGCCGGAAGCGGCGAGGATGCCGAGTGCGATCGGCAGGTCGAAGCGGCCGGATTCCTTCGGCAGGTCGGCCGGCGCCAGGTTGATGGTGATGCGGCGGGCGGGAAACTCGAAGCCGGAATTGATCAGTGCGGCACGCACGCGATCGCGTGCTTCCTTCACTTCGGTGTCGGGCAGGCCGACCAGCGTTACCGAGGGCAGGCCGCCAGTAAGGTGCACCTCGACCGCCACCGCCGGTGCGGCGAGGCCGTCCAGGCCCCGGCTGCGGACGATGGCCAGCGGCATGTCGGCCGGTGCCTCTGCCGTGCCTTACGCCGAGGGGGGCGGCGACGCCGGTTTCTGTGCGGCTTCGAGCGCCGCCAGGCGCGCTTCAAGCGCGGCCTGTCTTTCTTGTGCGCGGGCGAGCAGCCGGGCCTGTATTTCGAATTCCTCGCGCGTCACCAGATCCATTTTCTCGAAAAGACCGGCAAGCATCGCCTTGACGTTCTTCTCGATGTCCTTCGCCGGGCTGGCGGCGATCAGCGCCGACAGGCGGGCGTTGATTTCTTCGAAGAGCTTGGGGTCGAGCATGATCTCCTCCTTATTCAAAAAGCATTTTTACGGCGGTCGAGTGTAGCACGGCGAAGGTGCTCGCACCGGGCTGGCGCGTGGCCGTTCGCGGATGCACCGGCGCGGTGCGCTGGCTGCGGGTTGTTCGTACGGCGATTCTCTAAGCTGTTGATAGCAAATGAAAAAAATTCTGGCACGGCGGCTGCTAGAGAGGGGTGCAAGGCTTTTGTCGAATCCATCTCAACGCTGAAGGAGTGACCCCATGAAAAAACTGCTTACCGTCGCCGCCCTGGCTTCGCTTGCCTCGGGCCTTTCCACTTCCGCCCTGGCGCAGCAGGCCGCGACCGAAGCCGCGCCGGCCAGTCCGCACGAACTGTCGGCGAATCTCGCGCTGGTGTCCAGCTACCGCTTCCGCGGCATCGACCAGACCTTCGGCAAGCCGGCGCTGCAGGGTGGCTTCGACTACGCGCACGAAAGCGGCTTCTACCTCGGCAACTGGAACTCGAACGTCAGTTCCGGTGCCGGCTTCCCCGACGGCAATCTGGAAATGGACGTGTACGGCGGCTGGCAGAAAAGCTGGGGCGACTTCGGCCTTGATCTTGGCGCCATCCTCTACTACTACCCCGGCTCCCAGGGGCGCGCGCTCGGCCTCGGTGCCGACAGTGGCGCGGTGACGAACAAGGAAGTCTACGTCGGCGCCTCGTGGAAGTTCCTGTCGCTGAAATATTCGCACTCGGTCGACGATTACTTTTCGCTGCGCGGTTGGGATGCCACCGGCGCCTCCACCGGCAAGAGCACGCGCGGCACGCACTACCTCGAACTGTCGGCCAGCCACGACCTGGGCGACGGTTGGGGTATCGAGGCGCACGTCGGCCGCCTGTCGGCGAAGAACATGAGGAATGGCAGCTACACCGACTGGAAGATCGGCGTCAGCAAGGACTTCGACGGCTGGCTGGTCGGCCTCGCCTACGTCGACACCAACGCCAGGGGCAGTTGCTCCGGTGCCGGCAGCTTCCAGCCGTACTGCTTCGCCAAGTCGTTGCAGGACGATGCCGGCGCGCTCGACGCGAGCAGCAGCACCAAGGATGCCGGTCGCGGCATTGCCGTGCTGTCGGTATCGCGCAGCTTCTGACCCCGTTTTGTCCGGAGAGACACCATGAAACTCATCACCGCAATCATCAAGCCGTTCAAGCTCGACGAGGTGCGTGAGGCGCTGTCCGCCATCGGCGTGCAGGGCATCACCGTCACCGAAGTGAAGGGCTTCGGCCGGCAGAAGGGGCACACCGAGCTGTATCGCGGCGCCGAGTACGTCGTCGATTTCCTGCCCAAGGTGAAGATCGAGGCGGCCGTCCGCGAGGCGGTCGTCGAGCAGGTCATCGAGGCCATCGAGCAATCCGCCAGCACCGGCAAGATCGGCGACGGCAAGGTCTTCGTCTTCCCGATTGAACAAGTGATCCGCATCCGCACCGGCGAGACCGGTGAGGACGCCCTCTGAGGAGCGCACATCATGAAACGCCTGTTTGCAATGCTGGCTCTGAGCGCCGCCGTCCTCGCCGGCCCCCCGGCCTGGGCCGAGGAGGCAGCGGCTGCCGCTACGGTAGCCGCTGCCGGTGCGCCGGTGGCGGCCGTGGCGCCCGCCGCCGCGCCGTCCCTGGACAGTGGCGATACTGCCTGGATGCTGACCTCGACGATGCTCGTCATCCTCATGACCATCCCCGGCCTCGCGCTCTTTTACGGGGGGCTTGCGCGCAGCAAGAACATGCTCTCGGTGCTGATGCAGGTATTCACCATCTTTTCGCTGATCACCGTGCTCTGGGCCGTCTATGGCTTCAGCCTGGCCTTCGGCGGCGAGGGCATGTTCTATGGCGGCTTCGACAAGCTCTTCCTCGCCGGCATCACGGCCGACACGCTGTCGGGCGCGCTGCCGACGATTCCCGAGTTCGTCTTCGTCGCCTTCCAGTCCACCTTCGCCGCCATCACCACGGCGCTGATCGTCGGCGCCTTCGCCGAGCGCATCAAGTTCTCGGCGGTGCTGTTGTTCTCGGTGCTGTGGTTCACCTTCAGCTACATCCCCCTCGCGCACATGGTCTGGGGCGGCGGCCTGCTGGCCCAGGACGGTGCGCTCGACTTCGCCGGCGGTACCGTGGTGCACATCAACGCCGGTGTCGCCGGCCTGGTCTGCGCCTGGCTGCTCGGCAAGCGCATCGGCTACGGCCGCGAGGCGATGACCCCGCACAGCCTGACGCTGACGATGGTCGGCACCTCGCTGCTGTGGGTCGGCTGGTTCGGCTTCAACGCCGGTTCCGCCGGTGCCGCCAACGGTGTCGCCGGTCTGGCCTTCATCAACACCATTCTCGCCACCGGCGCTGCCGTGCTTGCCTGGTCCATCGGCGAGGCGGTGCTGAAGGGCAAGGCGTCGATGCTCGGCGGCGCCTCCGGCGCGGTCGCCGGCCTGGTCGCGGTGACGCCGGCGGCCGGCTTCATCGGCCCGATGGGTTCCATCGTGCTCGGCTTCATCGCCGGCCTCGTCTGCCTGTGGGGC
>JAVFAT010000079.1:0-8371 GCA_034002385.1 Azospira sp.
GGCCGCGTCGAGAATTCGCTGATCTGCGGATAGCGGTGTGCGGCGACAACCAGGCGCACCAGATCCTGTGCGGTCGAGTCGTTGTTCGAGGAGAGGCCGGTCGGTTCCTCGAAGCGGGTGCGATACATGCCGAGTTCGATGGCCTTGCGGTTCATGGCCACGACGAAGGCGGAGAGGCCGCCCGGATAGTGGCGGGCGAGGGCGTTCGAGGCGCGGTTCTCGGAGGACATCAGGGCCAGCAGCAGCGCATCCTCGCGCGTCAGCCTGGCGCCCACGCGCAGGCGCGAGCGGCTGCCGCGCAGGGTGTCGACGTCGTCGCGGGTGATGGTGATGGTGTCGTGCAGCGCGGGCACGGCGTCGAGAACGACCATTGCCGTCATCAGCTTGGTGATCGAGGCAATCGGGACGACCTGGTCGGCGTTCTTCTGGTAGATCGCTTCGCCGCCCTCCTGATCGACGACGAGCGCGGCGCCCGAGGCGATGGCCAGGCGCCGGGTGGCCTGCATCTGGTCGCTGTCGGCGGCGGCAACCCTCTTCGCTCCGGCGCCGGCTGCGGCGGCAACCGCCGCCCTGGTTGCAGCCGATGTTGCGACCCGCCTCGGCGCCGGCTTGGCCGCCTGCCGGGTGACCGGCTTCGATGCCGATTTCTGCGTCTGCCGCCTGGCCTGGCGTTGTGCCGCGTTCTGCCCCGGTTTCCGTGCCTGCTTCTGTGTCTGCTTCTGCGCCTGCCTGGCGACCGGAGCCGCTTGCACGGTCTTTTTCGGTGCCGTTGCAGCGCCGCTCTGTGCCATCTTGCCGCCCGTCGCTACAGGGGCGTCAGCGGCAAAGGCGCCACCGGCGATGAACAGCCCTAGTGCGAGAGCGGAAAGCAATCTGGCCGGCATCCGGCGATCCTCCATGATCGATTGGGGTAGCGCATTCTACGGCAGTTTAGTCTGCATCTTGAATAGTTCAATGAAAATATGTAGATGCAGATTAATTACGAGAAAGCACTTTAAAGAGACCACTTTAAATTCCGAGAAAGGCCCGGACTTCGTCGCGGCGGTTCAGCGTGTCGCGGTAGCCGAGGTCGATCAGCGCCCGCGTGTAGGGCTGTTCGAAGAGCAGATAGCTGGTCAGCGCGCCGCCGCTGCGATTCATTGCGCCGATGCCGCGCATCAGGACGCGGACGGCGCGCGGCAGTGCGCGGGCGTGCCGGGCGGCAAGGTCGTCGAGCCGCTGCGAGGGCGCGATGACCAGCGTTTCGATCGGACGCAGCGACACGCCGGCGCTCGTCGTCAGCCCGTTCGGAATGACCGACAGCGTGCGGTTGATCCGCTCCATGCGCTCGATGTCCACGGCCAGCCCGTCGAGGAAGATCGACGACAGCGCGTGGCCGGCGATCTGCGCCAATGTCGGGTAATTTTCGCCGCGCCGGCGTTCGACCTTCTCGCTCATGCGGCCGGCGCCGATGACGAGAATTTTCCTGGCGCCGAGGTGGATGGCTGGCGACACCGGCGCCAGCTGGCGCATCGAACCGTCGCCGAACCATTCGCGGTGCAGCTTGATTGCCGGGAAGATGAAGGGGATCGCCGTCGATGCCATCAGGTGTTCGACGCCAAGGCGGTCGCGGCTGCCGAAACGATGTGTGCGCAGCCACGGTTCGATCTCGCCGCGCGCCTGGAAGAAGCTGACGCTGTGCCCGCTGGTGTAGCCGGAGGCGGTGACGGAGACGGCGTGCAGGCAGCCGGCGGCGATGCAGCGGTCGATGTTGCCGAAGTCGAGGCGCTGTGTGAGGAGCTGGCGCAGCGGCTCGTTGTCGAGCAGGGCGTGAGGGTTCCGGTGCATCAGCCAGCCGAGGGCCAGCGAGGACAGCCAGCGCGCGCCGGTGGCGGCGATGCCGAGCGGATCGGCGCGATAGACGTGGTGCGCGCGCATGTTTCGCCAGACGTCGTTCAACGCTGCGACGCCAGCGCGGAAATTGTCGGCGTGGCAGGCCAGGGTTGCCGCGTTGATGGCGCCGGCGGAGGTGCCGCAGAGGATGGGGAAGGGGTTGGCCGTGTCGTCCGGCAATTGCTCGCCGATGGCCGCGAGCACGCCGGCCTGATAGGCGGCACGCGCGCCGCCGCCGGGAAGGACGAGTGCGGTTCGGGCGTTGTCGGCGATCATGCGGCGCGGCGGGCGGATTTCATGTGCCGCGCATCATAGCCGGTGACGGTGGCGGCGCCACGTTGCGCTGCCGCAAATGCAACACATGCCGCTGGGTATGCCGGGGCGAAGAGATTCGCAGGAACCCGAATCTGCTTGCGCCCCGGCGGCGGATCTTGTCTTCCTTGTTCAGCGCTTGCCGGCATCGACGACGGTGAGTGCCGTCATGTTCACGATGCGGCGCACCGTCGCCGTCGGTGTCAGGATGTGCACCGGCCGCGCCGTGCCGAGCATGATCGGGCCGACGGTGAGGTTGTCGCCGGCGGCCACCTTGAGCAGGTTGAAGGAAATGTTGGCGGCGTCCAGCGTCGGCATCACCAGGAGGTTGGCGGCGCCCTTGAGGCGTGAGTTGGGGAAGGCCTGCTGGCGGATCGATTCGTCGAGCGCCGCGTCGCCGTGCATTTCGCCGTCGACTTCCAGTTCCGGCGCGCGCTCGTTGAGCAGGCGCAGTACCTCGCGCATCTTCTCCGCGGTCGGCGTGTTCCCGGTGCCGAACGAGGAGTGCGAGAGCAGCGCCACCTTGGGCGCGATGCCGAAGCGGCGGATTTCCTCGGCGGCGGCGAGCGTCGTGTCGGCGAGCTGTTCGGCCGAGGGATCGTAGTTCACGTAGGTGTCGGCGACGAAGACCGTGCGGCCGGGCAGCATCAGCAGGTTCATCGTCGACGGGGCGCGCACGCCCGGTGCGGTGCCGATGACGTTCTCGATGTATTCGCGGTGCACCTCGTGGCGACCGAAGGTGCCGCAGATGAGTCCGTCGGCGTGGCCGAGGCGGACCATCAGCGCGCCGTAGAGCGTCGCCCGGCGGCGCACTTCGCGGCGTGCGTAGTCGGGCGAGACCCCCTTGCGTTCCATCAGCCGGTAGTATTCCTGCCAGAACGCTTCGAAGTGTTCGGTGAAGAAGGCGCAGTGCTCGTGGTGGATGACCTCGAAATCCTTGCCGGGGCGGATGCGCAGGCCGGCGGTCTCGATCCGGCGGGCGACTTCCTCGCTGCGGCCGATCAGGATCGGGCGGCAGATGCCTTCGTCGATCGCCACCTGGACGGCGCGCAGCACGCGTTCGTCCTCGCCCTCGGCGAAGACGATGCGCTTCGGATCGCGCTTGGCCTGCGCGAACACCGGCTTCATGATCAGGCCGGAGTGGTAAACGAATTCGTTGAGGGTTTGCAGATAGGCGTCCCAGTCCGGGATCGGCCGCGCGGCGACGCCGGAATCCATGCCCGCCTTCGCCACCGCCGGCGCGATCTTGACGATCAGGCGCGGGTCGAAAGGTTTCGGGATCAGATATTCCGGGCCGAAACCGGAAACCTTTTCGCCGTAGGCCGAGGCGACGATGTCCGACTGCTCGGCGCGGGCGAGTTCGGCGATGGCCTGCACGGCGGCGAGCTTCATTTCCTCGGTGATGGTCGTCGCGCCGACATCGAGCGCGCCGCGGAAGATGAACGGGAAACAGAGCACGTTGTTCACCTGGTTCGGGTAGTCCGAGCGGCCGGTGCAGATGATCGCGTCGTCACGCACGGCCTTCACGTCTTCCGGCAGGATTTCCGGGTTCGGGTTGGCGAGCGCGAGGATCATCGGCTTCGCCGCCATCTTCGCCACCATCTCCTGCTTCAGCACGCCGCCTGCCGAGAGGCCGAGGAAGACATCGGCGCCCTCGATGATCTCGCCGAGCGTGCGCGCCTCGGTCTTCTTCGCGTAGCGCGCCTTGATCTCGTCCATGTCCTCGACGCGACCTTCGTACACCACGCCCTTGATGTCGGCGACCCAGATGTTCTCGACCGGCACGCCGAGCATCACCAGCAGGTCGAGGCAGGCGAGTGCGGCGGCGCCGGCGCCGGAGGTGACCACCTTGACTTTCTTCAGATCCTTGCCGAGCCAGGTCAGGCCGTTGAGGACGGCGGCGCCGACGACGATGGCCGTGCCGTGCTGGTCGTCGTGGAAGACCGGAATCCTCATGCGCTCGCGCAGCTTCTTCTCGATGTAGAAGCATTCCGGCGCCTTGATGTCTTCGAGGTTGATGCCGCCGAAGGTCGGCTCCAGCGCGGCGATCATGTCGATCAGCCGGTCCGGGTCGCGCTCGTCGATCTCCAGGTCGAAGACGTCGATGTTGGCGAATTTCTTGAACAGGACGCCCTTGCCTTCCATCACCGGCTTGGCGGCGAGCGGGCCGATGTTGCCGAGGCCGAGCACGGCGGTGCCGTTGGTGATGACACCGACCAGATTGGCGCGCGAGGTGAGGGTGCTCGCCTCCGCCGGGTCGGCGACGATTTCCTCGCAGGCGGCGGCGACGCCGGGCGAGTAGGCGAGCGAAAGGTCATACTGGTTGGTCAGTTGCTTGGTCGGCGTCACCGCGATCTTGCCGGGCCTCGGCTGACGGTGGTACTGGAGCGCGGCGGCGTGGAGCTGCTTCTTGGTCTGGTCGTGGTTCATGCCGGGAGTCCTGTGGTGTCCGTGAGGGTTGGGGGGCTGAGGGTACGGATCTGATAATCCATAATTATAGGCCACGGAATCGAGGCCGTTCCCATTGGGGTTTTCCACAGCCAAAAACCTGCTGCCCGGCTACTTGTCTGATTGCCGAACAAGGGGTGTTCGCCCAGAAACCCTGATGGATCAAGGCTTCCAGCCGCCCCGCCATTGCTCTGGAGTGCCCGTCGTGGCATAATCGCCGATTCCTGTCGCCCCCATGAACTCGCCGCGCCCCAACCTCGCCGAGCATGACCGTTTCACCCGACAAGCGCCAGGCAAGCCCCCCGCCTGCCGCGACCGACGCCCTTTGCGCCGGCATCCGCCCGGATGTCGACCGAGCGAGTGCGCGCCGCGCCACGGCAATCCCCGTTTTCAGATTTTCCCTTTGAGAGCACCGCCATGAGCCAAATCGCACCGCTGAATGCCCCCGATTACGTCAAACACGAAGGTCTGAAGCAATGGGTCGCCCAGATCGCCGCGCTGACCCAGCCGGATCGCATCTGCTGGGCGGACGGCTCGCAGGAGGAATACGACCGCCTGTGCGGGGAGATGGTGCAGTCGGGGATGCTCATCAAGCTCAACGACGCAAAGCGCAAGAATTCCTACCTGGCCTGGTCCGATCCGTCGGACGTCGCCCGCGTCGAGGATCGCACCTTCATCTGCTCGGCGAACAGGGAAGACGCCGGCCCGACCAACAACTGGGAAGAGCCGGCCAAGATGCGCGAGACGCTGAACGGCCTGTTCAAGGGCTGCATGAAGGGCCGCACGATGTACGTGATCCCGTTCTCGATGGGGCCGCTCGGTTCGCCGATCGCGCACATCGGCATCGAGATCACCGACAGCCCCTACGTTGTCGTCAACATGCGGACGATGACGCGCATGGGCAAGGACGTGTTCAAGGTGCTCGGCACCGACGGTGAATACGTGCCCTGCGTGCATACCGTCGGCGCACCGCTCGGCCCCAACGAAAAGGATTCGCGCTGGCCGTGCAATCCGGACACCAAGTACATCGTGCATTACCCGGAAACGCGCGAGATCTGGTCCTACGGCTCGGGCTACGGCGGCAACGCGCTGCTCGGCAAGAAGTGCTTCGCGCTGCGCATCGCCTCGACCATGGCCCGCGATGAGGGCTGGCTGGCCGAGCACATGCTGATCCTCGGCGTCGAATCGCCGCACGGCGAGAAGACCTACGTCGCCGCCGCCTTCCCGTCGGCCTGCGGCAAGACCAACTTCGCCATGCTGATTCCGCCGAAGACCTTCGACGGCTGGAAGATCACCACCGTTGGCGACGACATCGCCTGGATCAAGCCGGGCAAGGATGGCAAGTTCTACGCGATCAACCCGGAAGCCGGCTACTTCGGCGTCGCTCCGGGCACGTCGGAAAAGACCAACTACAACGCGATGGCGACGCTCAAGGAAAACATCATCTTCACCAACGTCGCGCTGACCGACGACGGCGACGTGTGGTGGGAAGGCATGAGCAAGGAAGCGCCGGCGCACCTGATCGACTGGCAGGGCAAGGACTGGACGCCGGAGATCGCCAGGGAAACCGGCCGCAAGGCGGCGCACCCGAACGCCCGCTTCACGGCGCCGGCCAGCCAGTGCCCGTCGATCGACCCGAACTGGGAAGACCCGGCCGGCGTGCCGATCTCGGCCTTCATCTTCGGTGGCCGCCGCGCCACCACCGTGCCGCTGGTCTATCAGGCGTTCAACTGGAATTTCGGCGTCTACATGGCCGCCACCCTGGGTTCGGAAACCACCGCCGCCGCCTTTGGCGCGCAGGGCGTGGTGCGCCGCGATCCCTTCGCCATGCTGCCCTTCTGCGGTTACCACATGGGGGATTACTTCAACCACTGGCTGAAGATGGGTCACGTCATCGATCAGGCACCGGGCATCTTCTGCGTGAACTGGTTCCGCATGAACGAGAAGGGCGAGTTCATGTGGCCCGGCTTCGGCGAGAACATGCGCGTGCTGAAGTGGATCGTCGACCGCGTCCGCGGCCGCGTTTCCGCCAAGGAAACCGCGCTTGGCTGGATGCCGCGCTTCGAGGACATCGACTGGACCGGTCTTGAAATCACCAAGGCCGAATTCGAGTCGCTGACCAAGATCGATGCCGATGCCTGGCAGTCGGAGCTGGCAGGCCACAAAGAGTGGTTCGACAAGCTCGGCGAAAAGTTGCCGAAGCAGCTGACGCTCAAGCGCGAGCTGTTCGCGATGAACATTTTCCGCGAAGCGGTCTGAGCGTCGCGCTCATCGCCCGCTGATATGAAGGCCGCCCGCGGGCGGCCTTCGTTCTTTCCGGAATGCCGGCCACCTTCAAGGATACGACGCCATGCGCTCCGCCTCGCGCCTTGCCGACATCGCTCCCTTCCACGTCATGGAACTGCTTGCCCGCGCCCGGCAACTCGAAGCCGAAGGCCGCGACATCATCCACATGGAGGTCGGCGAACCCGATTTTCCGACGCCGGCGCCGATCGTCGCGGCGGCGCAACGCGCCATCGCCGACGGCCGCGTGTTCTACACGCCGGCACTCGGCCTGCCGGAACTGCGCGAAGCCATCGCGCGCTTCTACGCCGAACGTTACGGCGTCATCGTGCCGGCGGCGCGCATCGTCGTCACCGCCGGCGCCTCCGGTGCGCTCATGCTGGCGCTCGCCGCGCTCGTTGAGCCGGGCAGCGAATGGCTGCTCACCGATCCCGGCTATCCGTGCAACCGGCATTTCGTCCGCACCTTCGAAGGACGGCCGGTCGGCATTCCGGTCGGTGCCGCCCAGGGTTTCCAGCCTGGTGTGGCCGAGCTTGAGCGCTACTGGAACGAACATACCGCCGGTGCGCTCTTCGCCTCGCCGGCAAACCCGACCGGGACGATGCTAGCGGCCACCGAAATCGATGCGCTGGCGCGCTTCGTCCGCGCGCGCGGCGGCCGGCTGATCGTCGACGAGATCTACCACGGGCTGACCTACGATGGTGACGCGCCGACTGCGCTCGCTGCCGGTGACGACGTGTTCGTCGTGCAGAGTTTCTCCAAGTATTTCCAGATGACCGGCTGGCGGCTCGGCTGGCTGGTCGTCCCCGAGGACTGCGTGCGCGACGTCGAAAAGCTCGCGCAGAACCTCTTCATCTCGCCGCCGACGCCGGCGCAGTACGCCGCGCTCGCCGCTTTTTCGCCGGAGACGATTGCCACCCTCGAAGCGCGTCGTGCCGAATTCAAACGCCGCCGCGACTACCTGGCGCCGGCGCTGGAACGTATCGGCTTCCGCCTGGCGGCAAGGCCGCAGGGCGCCTTCTACATCTACGCCGACTGCAGCGCCTTCGGCGATGACAGCGAGGCGCTGGCGCAGCGTCTGCTCGAAGAGGCCGGCGTCGCCACGACGCCGGGGCTGGATTTCGGCGACAACGCCCCGGCGCGGCACCTGCGTCTTGCCTACACCACCGACGTGGCACGGCTGGAGGAAGCCGTACAGCGCATCGGACGATTGCTCGCCGGCTGACGAAAATCTTGCGTGGGGGGTGTCGACTCCGCCGGGAAAGCGATAAGCGCGACAAATGCGACGAACGCGACGAACGGCTTCGCAAGATCCGGCGAAGCGGAGCCAGGAAATAGACGGGAATAGACGGAAAGAAGAAAGAGAAGAAAAAGCGGCGCGACCAAGGTCGCGCCGCAGCGTTTGAGCGGGGCAGGGCAGGTGAAGCCCTGCGCCTGGCGCCCGGGCTTACTTCGG
>JAVFAT010000080.1:0-8371 GCA_034002385.1 Azospira sp.
CGAAGAACCTCGGCAACAACGAACCCGGCGGGTCCGCCGCGCTGCCGATCTGGATCAATTACCTGCAGAAGGCGCTGAAGGGCGTACCGGAATCCATCCCCGACCCGCCCCCGGGGCTGGTGGCCATGGAAGTCCTGCGGCCCGGCGTCGGGCCGGGCAAGGAATACTTCTACCGGGAGAACGTGCCGGAAACGCCGCCGGAGATCCCGGAAAGCGCCTTCGGCCGCGCCGGAACGGAGGCCGCCGACTGAACGTCTGGCGGGCCACTTGCGGGGAAGACGTACTGGCCGGACGGCCGGATGGCGGGTGCTGCCGGGCGGGCGGAGCGCTTGAACGGTTGAGTTGCCGAAGCAGCCGGAGTGCCCGGAGTCGCCGGGAACGACGCGAACAGGTCAGGCGCGTGCAGGTCAGCTGCCGGCAACCCGGCGGCCGTGCCCGGCGCCGGCCTCAGACGCCGAGATCGACCGTCTCGCCGGCTTGAGCGGAGGCCAGACGGGCCAGCTTGGCGAACAGTTCCTCGCCGTCGCGCGTGTCGCGCCAGGCACTGCCGTCGTGGCGGAAATGAAAGCCCCCGGCGCGGGCGGCCAACCAGATTTCCTGCGCGGCGGCATGGCGGTTGAGCACCATCTGACTACCGTCGGCAAACTCGATTTCGAGCACGCCGCCGGCGGCAAGTTCGAAGTCGAGATCGGCGCCGGAGGCTTCCAGCCGGCGCTCGATTTCAGCCATCGCGGCGCCGGCCAGAGCGGAAAATTCGCTATCGTTCATTGTGCTACCATCCGTTCTTTCGCATTGTTTCGCGTTGCATACCGATGCGCCACGCCCTGATGCGCCACGCTCCGATGTACCAAGCCCCGATGTACCGCGCCCTCTTCCCCGCAATACTGATCGCCCTCGGCACCCTCACCGGCTGCGGCACGCGCGGCAGCCTGACCTTGCCGCCCGGCCCGGCGCCGGCGCCGGTTCTCGGCTCCGCCGAAGGGGTCGCCCCGCCTTCCCCGGATGCCGCTGCCAGCCTCCCGGATTCGCTTCCGGCCGCCACCGGCGCCGCGCGGCGGCGATCTTAGCACGCCCCTCCGAAGCCCCCGAACACTCCGCTGGATGACCCACAAATGAACAATTTCCCGCTCAGGAATGGCGCCCTGCACGTCGAAAACGTGGCGCTGACCGACATCGCCCGGCGTTTCGGCACGCCCTGCTACGTCTATTCGCGCGCCGCGCTGGAAGCCGCGCTCGACGAATTCCTCGCCGAACTGAAGGGCATCGACGCGCTCGTCTGCTACGCCGTCAAGGCCAACTCCAATCTCGGCATCCTCGACGTCTTCGCGCGTCGCGGCGCCGGCTTCGACATCGTCTCCGGCGGCGAACTGCAGCGCGCGCTGGCCGCCGGTGCCGATCCGAAGAAGATCGTCTTTTCCGGCGTCGGCAAGACCTTCGCCGAGATGGAACAGGCGCTCGCCGCCGGCATCCTCTGCTTCAACGTCGAATCGGCGCCGGAACTGGAACGGCTGAACGAAGTCGCCGGCCGCGTCGGCACAAAGGCGCCGGTCAGCCTGCGCGTCAACCCGAACGTCGACGCGAAGACGCACCCGTACATTTCGACGGGCTTGAAGGAAAACAAGTTCGGCGTCGCCTACGAGGACGCGCTCGCCCTCTACCGCCGTGCCGCCGCGCTGCCGAACATCGCGGTCACCGGCATCGACTGCCACATCGGCTCGCAGCTGCTCGACCCGGCACCCTTCGCCGAAGCGCTCGACAAGGTGCTGCCGCTCGTCGACCAGCTGGCCGCCGAGGGCATCCGCCTCTCCCACATCGACCTCGGCGGCGGCCTCGGCATCCGCTACGCCGACGAAGCCGCGCCCTCGGTCGCCAGCTACCTGCGACCGCTGCTCGCCCGGCTCGCCGGACGCGGCCTCAAGATCATCCTCGAACCCGGCCGCCGGCTGGTCGGCAACGCCGGCCTGCTGCTGACCAAGGTCGAATACCTGAAACCGGGCGAAGTGAAGAACTTCGCCATCGTCGACGCGGCGATGAACGATCTCGCCCGGCCGGCGCTCTACGACGCCTGGCACGACATCCTGCCGGTGGCGCCGCGCGACGGCGAAACGAAAAACTGGGAAATCGTCGGCCCGATCTGCGAATCCGGCGACTTCCTCGGCCACGGCCGGCCGCTCGCGCTCGCCGCCGGCGACCTGCTGGCGATCATGTCGGCCGGAGCCTACGGCATGGCCATGAGTTCCAACTACAACACCCGGCCGCGTGCCGCCGAAGTACTGGTGGACGGCGAGGCGACGCATCTCGTGCGCGCCCGCGAGGAGGTCGAAGCGCTCTACGCGCTGGAACGCACGCTGCCGTGAGCGACAGGAGGAAGCGCCGGCCACCGGCTTCAGCCCGCATCGGCGCGCTGGCCACGCTGGCGGCGCTGACCGTGCTGACGCTGGCCGGATGCGGCGAAAAACCCGCCGGCAAGACAGGCGCGCCGCCGACGCTGATCACCGTCACGCAGGCGCTGACGCAACCCTTCGAAATCGTCGAGACAACGCTCGGCACGCTGGAAGCGGTGCAGGACCCGAAGGTCGCCGCCGAAGTCGCCGGGCGCATCGTGCGCATTGCCGCGAACATCGGCCAGGGCGTCCGGCAGGGCGAAACGCTCGCCGAGATCGATCCGGCCGACCTCGGGCAACAGCTGCACGCCGAGCGCGCCGAGCTGGCCCGTCTGGAAGCGCTGCTGGCGCAACAGGAGCGTTTTGTCACCCGGCAGCGCGAACTGGTCGACCGCAGCTTCATCTCGCAAAACGCACTCGACGACGCGACCGCGCAGCGTGATGCGCTTGCCGGCCAGCGCGACGCGGCCCGCGCGCGCACCGCGCTCGCCGAAGCCAACCTGAAGAAGACGCGCATCGTCGCCCCCTTCGACGGCACCATCGAAGCGCAGCTCGTCGCGCGCGGCGATTACGTGAAGCTCGGCGACCCGGTCTTCCGGCTCGTCTCCAACGCGCAGCTGCGCGCCCACCTGCCCTTTCCCGAAAGCGCCGCGCCGCGCCTGAAGCCCGGCCAGAAGGCGAGGCTGACCAGCCCCCTGCAGCCCGGCCGCAGCTACGAAGGCATCGTCGCCGAAATCCGCCCGATGCTCACCGAAACCAGTCGCGCCCTCGACGTCATCGTGCGCATCGACAACGCCGACGCCGCGCTGCGCAGCGGCGGCTCGCTCGACGCCGCCGTCGTTCTCGGCGAGCGCGCGGCAGCGGTGATGGTGCCCGAGCAGTCGGTCGTGCTGCGCCCGGCCGGCCGCGTCGTCTACGTCATCGCCGATGGCCGGGCGAAGCAGCACATCGTCGAGGCCGGCGGCAAGGCGGGCGGTCTGGTCGAAATCCTCTCCGGCCTCTCCGGCGGCGAAACGGTCGCCCTCGACGGCGCCGGCTTCCTCACCGACGGCGCCGAAGTGAAGCTGCGCGAGAGCCGCAACGGCAGCGAAAACAAGGACGCAACCGGCAAGCCATGACCCTGCCCGAGCTATCGATCCGGCGCCACGTCCTGGCGTGGATGCTGTCCGCCGTGCTCGTGCTCTTCGGCCTCATCAGCTACGGGCGGATCGGCATGGACCGCCTGCCCTACATCGAATTCCCGGTCGTCTCGATCACCACCGCGCTCAAGGGCGGCAACCCGGACATCGTCGACACCTCGGTGACCAACGTCCTCGAAAGCTCGGTGAACTCGGTGCCGGGCATCGAGCACATCCAGTCCACCTCGTCGCCCGGCGTCTCGGTGATCAACATCACCTTCGCGCTGGAAAAGAAGATCGACGTCGCCTTCAACGAGGTGCAGGCGAAGGTGAACCAGGTGCTGCGCCGGCTGCCGGACGAGGCCGATCCGCCGGTCGTCGCCAAGGTCGAGACCAACGCGCAGCCGATCATGTGGCTGGCCTTGCAGGGCGACCGCACGCAGCAGCAGTTGAACCAGTACGCGCTGAACATTCTCAAGAAGCGGCTGGAAACCATCGACGGCGTCGGCGAGGTGCGCCTGGGCGGGCGCCGTGACCGCACCATCCGCGCCAACCTGATCCCCGAGCGCATGGTCGCGCTCGGCGTCACCGCCCAGGACGTCAGCGAAGCCTTCGGCAAGGAGCACGTGCAGCTCGCCGGTGGCTTCGTCGTCGGCAAGACCACCGAAAGCCTGGTCAAGCTCGACCTCGAATTCCACTCGATCGACGCGCTGCGCGAGATGATCGTCGCCTGGAAAGGCAATGCGCCGATCCGCCTCGGCGACATCGCCGAAGTCGAGGACGGCCTCACCGACAACCGCCAGCTCGCCCGCTTCAACGGCGAGACGACGGTGGGGCTGGGCATCGTCAAGATCGCCAACACCAACACCGTCGCCATCGTCGACCGCATCCTGGAAAAAATCGAGCACGAAATCCGCCCGCAGCTGCCGGCCGGCATGAAGCTCACCGTCGTTTCCAACGACGCGGTGTTCATCCTCGAAATCGTCAACGCGCTCAAAGAACACCTGATCGAAGGCACCCTGCTCGCCGCGCTGGTCGTCTGGGTCTTCCTGCGTTCGATCCGCTCGACGCTGATCATCTCGCTGGCCATTCCGGTGTCGCTGCTCGGCGCCATCGCCGTCATCTACTTCGCCGGCTACACGCTCAATTCGCTGACGCTGCTGGCGCTGCTGCTGCTCATCGGCGTCGTCGTCGACGACGCCATCGTCGTGCTGGAGAACATCTTCCGCCACCGCGAGGAACTCGACCCCGACCCGGTATCGGCGGCGATCAACGGCGCCAACGAAGTCACCTTCGCGGTCATCGCGGCGACGCTGGCGCTGGTCTCGATCTTCGCGCCGGTGATCTTCATGAGCGGCATCATCGGCCAGTTCTTCCGCTCCTTTGCCGTCGTCGTCACCTTCGGCGTGCTCGTCTCGCTGTTCGTCTCGCTGACGCTGACGCCGATGCTCTGCGCCCGCTACCTGCGCGTCACCGAGAAGGGGCAGCACCACGGCGCGCTCTACCGGCGCATCGAGAATTTCTTCAACGCCCTGGAAGCCGCCTACCGGCGCATCCTCGGCTGGTCGCTGAAGCGCCGGTGGACGGTCGTTGCGCTGACCGTGCTCACCGTTGCCGCCGCGGTGCCTTTCTTCGCCGACATCGGCAAGGCTTTCGCGCCGGAGCAGGACGAAGGGCGCTTCATCGTCCGCCTGCGCACGCCGCTCGGCTCCTCGATCGACTACACCGACGCGCGGCTGCGCATGGTCGAGGACGTGCTGCGCGGGCACAAGGAGATCGTCACCGAATTCGCGCTGATCGGCCTCGGCTCGGCCGGACAGGTCAACCAGGGCACGGTGGTCGTGCGGATGCTGCCCAAGGCCGAGCGCCAATCCAGCCAGCGGGCGGTGCTCGAACGCGTGCGCGAGCAGCTCGCCGACATCCCCGGCGCCAAGGTGTTCGCCGCCCCCTACCCGATGGTCGGCGGCCAGCGCGGCGAGCCGCTGCAGTTCGTTCTGGTCGGCGAGAACCTGCAGGAAGTCGGCCGGCTGACGCGCGAGATGCAGGACAAGCTGGCGCAGGAACCGGATCTCGGCCGCATCGACACCGATCTGCAGCTCGACCTGCCGCAACTCGTCTTTCAGCCCGACCGCCTGCGCATCGCCGCCGCCGGCCTGAACACGCAGGACGTGGCGCTGGCGATCAACATGCTTACCGGCGGCGTCGACCTCGCCAAATACAACGACGAACCCGGCGACGGTCAGCGTTACGACATCCGGGTGAAGGCGCGCGAAGGCGAATTCACGCAGGCGGCCGACCTCGCCAAGATCTGGCTGCGCGCCAGGGACGGCAAGCTCGTCCGCCTCGATTCGGTGGCCGCGTTCAGGGAAACCCTCGGCCCGGCGGTGATCGGCCGCTACGACCTGCAATACGCGGCGAGCTTCTACGCCTCACCGACGATGCCGCTCGGCGCCGCCGTCGAGCGCGTCAGGGCCATCGCCGCCGAAACGCTGACGCCGGGCTACGACGTGAAGTTCACCGGCCAGGCGGAAGAATTCGGCAAGACGGTGAAGTACATGGTCTTCGCCTTCGCGCTGGCAATGGTGCTGCTCTACATGGTGCTCGCCAGCCAGTTCAACTCGTTCATCCAGCCCTTCATCGTCATGCTCGCGCAACCGCTGGCGATCATCGGCGGCGTCTTCGCGCTGTGGCTGTTCGGGCAGACGCTGAACATCTACTCGATGATCGGCCTGGTGCTGCTGATCGGCCTCGTCGCCAAGAACTCGATCCTGCTCGTCGACCTCGCCAACCAGCGGCGCGGCGACGGCATGGGCGTCGACGCGGCGCTCGCCGACGCCTGCCCGATCCGTATGCGGCCGGTGCTGATGACCTCGGCCACCGTCATCCTGGCGCTGTTCCCCGCCGCCCTCGGCCTCGGCGCCGGCGCCGAAACCAACCAGCCGCTGGCCATCGCCGTCATCGGCGGCATGATCTCGTCGACACTCCTGACGCTGGTCGTCGTGCCGGCGGTCTATTCGCTGCTCGAAGGCTGGCTGGCGCGCCGACACGCCGGCGCCGCGCGATAGCGCCGGCCCGGCCCCACAAGCCCGGGCGCACCCCTATAGCCCTATCCCCGGCCGAGGCGGTACAGCGCGACGTCGGCGTTGCAGTTGGGGTCTTCGGTCACCGCCCGGCCTTCGTCGAAGAACAGGCCCTCGCGGATCTGGATGCCGTTCCCGGCGCAAAGCGCCTCGAAGTCGGCGATGGTGAAGAAGCGCACGTTGGGTGAGTCATACCACTGGTAGGGCAAGGCTTCCGACACCGGCATCCGGCCACGGGCGATGGCCTCACGGTGGCTGCGATGGCCGAAGTTGGGAAAGGAGACGACGGCCTCGTGGCCGACGCGCAGCATTTCCTTGACCAACAGCACGGTGTGCCGCACGGTCTGCAGGGAGAGCGACATGATGACGTGGTCGAAAGCATCGTCGTCGACGCCGGCCAGCCCCTTCTCCAGATCGAACTGCAGCACGTTCACGCCGTTCCTGATCGCCGCCAGCACGTTGTCCGGATCGTTGTCGACGCCGTAGCCACGGATGCCCTTCTCGGCCTTCAGGAATTTCAGCAGCGAGCCGTCGCCGCAGCCAAGGTCGAGCACGCGCTCGCCGGGGGCGATCCAGCGGGCGATGACGTCGAAGTCGAAGCGGCCGAAAATTTCAGTCATTTGACCATCCCCCCGCCCCCTTCCCATGGAAGGGGGTGATTGCGGTTCGCCGCGTTGCGGCTCCATCGGCTGGATGCGCCGCCCTGGGGGCGGCCCGGCGGGCGGCGGTCATGTCTCGATCCGGTCGAAATAAGCGCCGACGACGGCGTGATAGTGCGCGTCGTCGAGCAGGAAGGAGTCGTGGCCGGCGCTGCATTCGATCTCGGCGTAGGAGACGTCGCGGCCGTTGTGCATCAGCGCGTAGACGATCTCGCGGCTGCGCTCGGGCGAGAAGCGCCAGTCGGTCGAGAAGCTGGCGACGAAGAAGCTCGCCTTTGCCCGCGCCAGCGCCGCCTGCAGGTCGCCGCCGTAGTCGCGCGCCGGGTCGAAGTAGTCGAGCGCCTTGGTCGTTATCAGGTAGGTGTTGGCGTCGAAGTAGGTGGTGAACTTGTCGCCCTGGTAGCGCAGGTAGGACTCGATCTGGAAGTCGGTGTCGTAGCCGTAGGAGAGCTTGCCGTGCTTCAGCTCGCGGCCGAATTTCTCGGCCATCTGGTCGTCGGAGAGGTAGGTGATGTGGCCGACCATGCGCGCCAGGCGCAGGCCGCGCGCCGGCACGATGCCGTGCTCGTAGAAATGGCCGCCATGAAAGTCGGGGTCGGTGAGGATCGCCTGCCGCGCCACCTCGTTGAAGGCGATGTTCTGCGCGGTGAGCTTCGGCGTCGAGGCGATCACCAGCGCGTGCCGCACACGCTCGGGGTATTGCAGCGTCCATTCCAGCGCCTGCATTCCGCCGACCGAACCGCCGAGCACCGCCGCCCAGCAGGCGATGCCGAGCCGGTCGGCGAGCCGCGCCTGGACGGCGACCCAGTCCTCGACCGTGACCACCGGAAAATCGGCACCGTAGGGCCGGCCGGTGGCCGGATTCATGCTCATCGGCCCGGTCGAGCCGTAGCAGCCCCCGAGGTTGTTTACGCCGACGACGAAGAAGCGGTTGGTGTCGAGCGGCTTGCCCGGCCCGACGAGGTTGTCCCACCAGCCGACGTTCTTCGGCTGCTCGGCGTAGACGCCGGCGACGTGGTGGCTGCCGGAGAGCGCGTGACAAACGAGAACGGCGTTGCTGCCTTCGGCGTTCAGTTCGCCGTAGGTTTCGTAGACCAGATCGAAGGCCGGCAGCGTCGCCCCGCCGCTCA
>JAVFAT010000081.1:0-8277 GCA_034002385.1 Azospira sp.
GTCCGAGATCGGCCTCGGCGACGCCATCGCCACCGCCGGCGCGCTGCTCGAAGGCCGGGTGCGCGGGCGGGTGGTCGTCGACGTCAACCGCTGAGATCGGGCAGGGCATACAACGCCCTGCAGTGCCTGGGGCGCAGCGACCGGACGATTCCCGGCAGCGATGCCGGCCTCACTCCTTGCGGCCCAGCAGCGTCTTCAGGCCGGCAAACGGATTGTGCGTCGCCACCTCGCTGCGCGACGTTTCGCCCTTGCGCCCGGCGGCGGCTTCGAGCACCTTCTGGTGCTCGTTGTCGTGGCAATAGAGGCAGAGCAGCTCCCAGTTGCTGCCGTCGTCCGGGTTGTTGTCGTGGTTGTGGTCGCGGTGATGCACGGTCAGTTCGCGCAGGTTGGCGCGGGTGAATTCGCGGGCACAGCGGCCGCAGATCCACGGATAGATCTTCAGCGCGCGCTCGCGGTAGCCTTGCGCCCGCTCGTCGGCGGCACGCCGCGCCTCGCTGACGATACGGTCGAGGCGGGCGTTGTCGGGGCTTCTGGTCGTCGGCATGGAACAATCCTCGCAAGCTGGATGGCCGGATGGCCAGGGTCATTCGGCAAGATGCACGGCCAGCCAGACGGTCGCCTCACCGGCCGCGGTCCACTCGACCCGGTGACGCCGGTGTGCGGCGATGTACAGCCAGTCGCCCGGGCGCAAGACCCGTTCCGCCGGCTCATCGGCGAAGCGGAGAGCGGCCGCCCCCTGCAACAGCAGCACCCACTCGGCCTCGTCCTGGTCGTACCAGAAATCCGGCGGGCTGGCCTGCCCGGTCGACACGATGCGCTCGATGCGCAGCCCCGGACGGGCGAGCAGCGCGTCGAAACGCTCCCCGGCTTCGGGGCTGGCAGGAAGATTGTCGTAAAGATTCTGGCTCCGCATTCGCCGATGATACCCTTGCCCGGACACCCCTTTACGACGCTGGCCCTCCCGCGATGAAAGCCCTGCTGCGAAGACTCCTCGGCCTACCGGCGGCGCCCACGCGCACCCTCACCGACATCGAGCGCGCCCGCCGGCTGATCGCCGCCATCGACGCCGGCGGCATCCCGCTCGACCCGCAACCGATCCGGCGCATCGCCGAAGGGCTGGGGCTGGAGGTCTCGCGGCGAGCGCCGATGGACGAGACCATCGCACGCATCCGGGCAGCGGTGAAGCGCTGCCCAAACGGCTGACGGCGGGCATTTCCGGGCAGGGGCGGCTACTGATGATGGTGTGCCCGCAAGCAAGGAAGCCGGCACGCTGATCTCCATCACGCCCATGCACGCCACATTGGCGAAGGTACGGATGGAGGCACACAGCGAGTCCATGCCATGTCGCAACCGGCAGGCTGCCCGGGCTGGATGTGACGCCGCTTGAACCGCGGGCCCGGATGATAAGATTCCGCCTTTCCTACGACCATCGCATGAGGCGCCCGCATGAAGCTCGAAACGCTTGCCGTCCACGCCGGCTACAGCCCGGACCCGACCACCAAGGCGGTGGCCGTGCCGATCTACCAGACCACCTCCTACGCCTTCGACGACACGCAGCACGGGGCCGACCTGTTCGACCTCAAGGTGCAGGGCAACATCTACACGCGCATCATGAACCCGACGACGGACGTGCTGGAGAAGCGCGTCGCCGCGCTCGAAGGCGGCATCGCCGGGCTGGCGCTGGCTTCGGGCATGGCGGCCATCACCGCTGCCATCCAGACCATCACCGAGGCCGGTGACAACATCGTCTCGGCCTCCACGCTGTACGGCGGCACCTACAACCTGTTCGCGCACACGCTGCCGCAATACGGCATCGAAGTGCGCTTCGCCGATTACCGCGACCCGAATGCCTTCGAGAAGCTGATCGACAGCAAGACGAAGGCGATCTTCTGCGAATCGATCGGCAACCCGCTCGGCAACGTCACCGACATCGCCGGGCTGGCCGAGATCGCACACCGTCACGGCGTGCCGCTGATCGTCGACAACACCGTGCCCTCACCCTACCTGTGCCGGCCCTTCGAGCACGGCGCCGACATCGTCGTGCATGCGCTGACCAAGTACCTGGGCGGCCACGGCAACAGCCTGGGCGGCATCGTCGTCGATAGCGGCAAGTTCCCGTGGGCAGAGCACAAGGAAAAATTCCGCCGGCTGAACGAGCCGGACGTCTCCTACCACGGCGTCGTCTATACCGAGGCGCTCGGCCCGGCCGCCTACATCGGCCGCGCGCGCGTCGTGCCGCTGCGCAACATGGGCGCCGCCATCTCGCCGTTCAACGCCTTCCTGATCCTGCAGGGAATCGAGACGCTGGCCCTGCGCATGGATCGCATCTGCGAGAACACCAGCACCATCGCCTGGTTCCTGAAGGATCACCCGAAGGTGTCGTGGGTGAACTACGCCGGCCTGCCCGAGCACCGCGACAACGCGCTCGCCGAGAAGTACATGGGCGGCCGCGCCTCGGGCATCCTCAGCTTCGGCGTCAAGGGCGGCGCGGCGGCCGGCGCGCGCTTCCAGGATGCGCTGAAGCTGGTGACGCGCCTGGTGAACATCGGCGACTGCAAGACGCTGGCCTGCCACCCGGCCTCGACCACGCACCGCCAGCTGGCGCCGGAGGAAATGGCCAGGGCCGGCGTGTCGGAAGACATGATCCGCCTCTCCATCGGCATCGAGCACGCCGAGGATCTGATCACCGACCTCGATCAGGCGCTGAAGGCAGCCTGATCCGCACGGGCGCCCTGAAGCCCTCCCTTCCCCTTCGAGAGTGAAGGGGAAGGTGCATCCGTCCACGGGGCACACACGGAAAAAGAGCGAAGAAAGGCAAGGCGCGGTGCAGCACGAAAAAAGCCACGGAGACAGCACGCGCGGGAGCATCGCCGGCGTCGTCCTCGCCGGTGGTCAGGGGCGCCGCATGGGTGGCATCGACAAGGGCTTGCAAGAGTTCCGTGGCCGGCCGCTGGTCGCCTGGGCAATCGAACGGCTGGCGCCGCAGGTCGATGAACTCTTCGTCAGCGCCAACCGGAACGCCGGGGTCTATGCCGCTTTCGGTCATCCGGTGATCGGCGACGTGGTCACCGGCTACGCCGGCCCGCTCGCCGGCCTGCACGCCGCACTGTCGCGCACGACCCGGCCGCTGCTGGCAACGGTGCCGTGCGATTCGCCCTTCCTGCCGGCCGATCTGGTCGCCCGCCTTGCCGCCGGGCTGGCGGCGGGTGGTGCGGAAATCGCCGTCGCCCGCGCCGGCGGCCGGACACATCCGGTTTTCTGTCTGTGCCGGCGCGAACTGCTGCCCGGCCTCGACGACTACCTCGCGCGCGGCGAACGGCGTTTCGAGAGCTGGTTCCGCGCGCAGGCCTCGGTCGAGGTCGATTTCGACGACGTGGCAGACGCCTTCGCCAACATCAACACCATCGATACGCTCGACGCGCTCGGCTGACAGTCGCGCTCGGTGTCGTCAGCCGGCCGTGCCCGGCGGCGACGGCGTGCCGGCATCGGAATCGGAATCGTATTCCGGCTCGGCCAGCAGGCTCACGATGAAGGCCGCGCCCTCGCCGGGCACGCTCTCTACGGCGATGCCGCCGCCGTAACGCTTGATCAGCGAGTGGCTGATCGACAGGCCAAGGCCGGTGCCCTGGTTTTTCTTCGTCGTGAAGAAGGGGTCGAAGATGCGCGCCAGATCCTCCGGCCGGATGCCGGCGCCGGTATCGCGCACGACCAGGCGCACCCCGCGCGGCGCACCGCCCTCGCCGTCTCTGGCGTACCAGTCCTCGCTGGCGAGCGTCAGCGTGCCGCCCTCGGGCATCGCCTGCACGGCGTTCACGATCAGGTTGATGAGCACCTGCTGCAATTCCTGCCGGTTGATCTGCACGCATTGCGTCGCCTTCAGCGCCTGCACCACTTCAATGTTGCGCCGGCCAAGGTGATGCTGCGCCAGCACCAGACAGTCGGCGAACGCGGCATTCGCATCCACGCTCTCGACGTAGCCGGCGAACTCGCCGGGACGCGCGAATTGCAGGAGCTTGGTGACGATGACGCGGATGCGGTGCGCCTGCTCGTCGATCAGCCGGATTTCCTCGCGCACCGGGGCAGCCTGTTCGCCAAGCACTTCGCGCAGGATGTCGAGATTGCCCTGGATGACGGCCACCGGATTGTTGATCTCGTGCGCGACGCCGGCGGTCAGTTCACCGATGGCGGCAAGCTTTTCGCTGGTCACGAGCTGGCGCTGCGTCCGCCGCAGTTCCTCGTTGGCTGCCGCCAGCGCCTGCGTGCGCTCGATCACCTTGCCGTCGAGATCGTTGGCCCATTGCTGCAACTGGCGACGCTTGTCGTCGAGCACGTCGAGCAGGCGGTCGAACTCGCCGGCGAGCCGCCCCAGTTCGTCGAGGCTGCCGGTATCGCCGACGCGGGCGGCGGCCTCGCCCCGCCCGACGTGCCGCATCGTCCGGCTCATCGCGGCGATCGGCCGCATGATGTCGCGCGCCCATTTCAGCGACCAGGCGGCACCGATCAGGCAGATCGCGGCAAAGACGACGAAGATCGCCGCCAGCGCCTTCTCCTTGGCGGCAAGGAACGGTGCTTCGAGAAAGCCGACGTAGAGCATCCCGACACGCTCGCCGAAGCTGTCTACCACCGGCTCGTAACCGGAAACGTAGAAGTCGTTCACGACGAAGGCGCTGCCGAGCCAGACCTGGCCCTCCTCCAGCACGTGCCGGCGCACCGCCTGCGAGACGCGCGTGCCGAGCGCACGCTCTTCGCCGAACAGGCGGACGTTGGTGGCGACGCGCGTATCGCCGAGGAACAGCGTCGCCGTGCCCTTGCTGCCGAGCGGCAGCGAACCGTCGCGGTAAACGATGGCGTTGATGGTGTCGACGAAAGCGAGGTTGCCGTTGAGCAGGGTGCCGCCTTCGAGCGCGCCGACAACGCGACCGGCCTCGTCGACGATGGGCGCCGCCGCGTGGACAACCATGCCGCGATCCTCGGTCGTGCGCGCATCCGGCGCCGCCTGGGGCGTCGGCACGATGTTGATCGCCGCGCGCTCGGCAAGCGAAGGGTCGATGGCGGCGAGCGCCGCCGCATCGTAGATGTCGATGACGCTGCCGGCACGGCCGGCAAGCGCCGCGGCAACCACCGGCCAGCGGTCGTGCCGGGCCGCGCCCGGATGCGCCGCGCTGGCATGGAGCACGCGGCCTTCGGCGTCGAGCACGTACATGAAATCGAGTCCGTGCCGCTGCCGGACGCGGCCCAGTTCCCCAGTGATGCGCAGGCGGTCGCCGTCAGCCAGCGCAAGGTGCAGGCGATGCTCGTTGGCCAGCGATTCGACGCTGCTGCCAATGCCGTCGACGACGCGCCCGAAATACTCGTGCGCGGTAACGAGATCGCCGCCGACCTTGTAGGTCAGCAACTGCTGGTAACCGGTGTTGCTCCAGTACCAGACGAGCGCCGCGATCAAGGGGCAGCCGACGAAGAGCGGCGCCAGCACGAGGAAGAGCAGCTTGGCGCGAACCGAAGAAGCGAAGACGCCGGCCAGTCGGCAAAACAGGTTCATTCCGGCTTCGTTACGGGCCATCCCGGCCTCATTCATCGACAGTGGCGGACGGCGAAAGCGCCGCACCATCGACGGCGGCATCCCGTTGCCATTCGGCGCACTTGCGTTCCAGCGTCTTGCGCGAGACCCCCAAACGACGGGCGGCCGCCGACTTGTTGCCGCCGACGGCAGCAAGCACGCGCAGGATGTGCCGACGCTCGACCTCTTCGAGCGTCAGGCTTTCGTCGTCGACGGAGGGCGCATCCAGCGGCGCCATGCAGTGCTCGGCGAAGGCACCGAGAATCAGCGAGCGTTCGATCAGGTTGCGCAGTTCGCGCACGTTGCCGGGCCACGGATAGGCGATGAGGCGGGCGATCAGCCGGGGCGAGAGCGGCAGCGGCGGCACCCCCAGCTCGGCGGAGAAGAGCGCCATGAAGTGGCGCGCCAGATCGGGAATGTCCTCGCTGCGCGAGCGCAGCGGCGGAATCGTGATATCGGCCACGGCCAGCCGGAAATAGAGATCCTGGCGGAAGCGGCCGGCGGCGACTTCCTCGTTCAGGTCACGGTTGGTGGCGACGACGATGCGTACATCCACCGGCACCTCGTGCACCGAACCGACCGGCCGGATGCGCCGCTCTTCAAGCGCCCGCAGGAGCTTGGTCTGCATCGCCAGCGGCAGTTCGCCGATCTCGTCGAGAAAAAGCGTGCCACCGTGCGCGTAATAGAAAAGACCGTTGCGCGATTCACTGGCGCCGGTGAAGGCGCCCTTGACGTGACCGAACAGCTCGCTCTCGATCAGTTCGGGCGAAATCGCCGCACAGTTCACCGGCACGAAGGGGCGCTCGACGCGCGGGCTGAGCCGGTGCAGCGCACGCGCCGTCACCTCCTTGCCGGTGCCGGATTCGCCTTGCAGCAGCACCGTCGTCGGCATCGGCGCAATGCGCCGGACCAGCGTGCGCAGATGCTGGATGGCCGGCGAGTGGCCGACGAAGCCGTCCGGTTCGGCGCGCGGCTCGGCCAGCTCGCGGCGCAGCACGAAATTCTCGCGCATCAGCCCGGCGCGTTCGAAGCAGCGCTTGATCGAATTGAGGATCTGGTCGACGCGGAAGGGCTTGAGGATGAAATCGGAGGCGCCGCCGCGCAGCGCGCTGATCGCCGTGTCCATGTCGGCGAAGGCGGTGATCAGCACGACGTCGCCGGCATAGCCGCCGGCACGCAACTCCAGCAGCCATTCGATGCCGCTCTTTCCTGGCAGCGAGATGTCGAGGACGATCAGGTCGAAGTGAATCTGCGCCATCAGTTCGGCCGCAGCCTCGACGTCGGCCGCCGACTGCACGCGACCGCAGCGTGCCTTCAGCGCCCGTTCGAGGAAGCTGCGCATCCCCGCTTCGTCGTCCACGATGAGGATCGAAAACGCCTGCCAGTTTCCGAAATCGGCGACGGCAATGCCTTCATCCCGTCTCATTTCCAGACCGCTCCCCGCAATGCTGCCCGCCTCACAGTTCCTTCTCCCCGCTTCGCCCGGCGCGCCGGACATGCCGCAAAGCCCTCATTCGACCATGTCGGCGCGGCCGGCGGCAAGCATCCTTCCCGGTCCGGGTGTGGCGCGGGCACACGGTAATCCTGCATAATCGACGCCTGACCCGATCCCCTCCGGATCGTCCGCTGACAGCAACGGCGCCCCGAGGCGGGTCGCAGCGAAGCTGCCAACGGCACACAGGAATGCAGTCATGCAGGCGTATCAATTCTTAAGACCGTTGCTCTCGCCTACCCAGGCATGGGCAGCCTTTCGCTGGCAGACCTTCCCGTCGGTCGACGACCCGGCGGCCCTCTCGGAAACCGCCACCGCCGCAGCACCGCTCGCCCGCATCCATCCGCTCTTCGTCGACTGCCGGCCGGACTGGCTCGACGCGCCGGCGTTCAGCCAGCTGCTGCGCGCGGCCGGTGCCGCCAACGCCGCCATTCCCTGCCTGCCTGCCGAAGCGGCGGGCGATCCAGGAATCGAGGCAATCTGCCGCCGCCTGCGCGCCGACGACAGGCACGTCGCCATTGCCGTCGTCAGCGACGAAACGCTGCGCAAGCTGCCACCCGACACCTTCGACCACGTCTTCATCGACGCCGCGACGGCGCGCAGCGACTTCCCGCTGATCGACCTGATCAAGGCGCACCAGCGCGGCCTCCAGCTCGTGGCCACCGGCGTCGTCGACCGCGAACTGTTCGACTGGGCCAGCGCAAAACGCTTCGCGCTCGCCTCGACGGGCTTCGTCGCCGCCCGCGACGCACGCACGCCGGGCGATGCCGACACGGCGCGGCTGAAGCTGCTCAAGCTGCTCAGTCTGGTCGTCCAGGACTCCGATACGCGCGAGATCGAGGAAATCTTCCGGCAGGAGCCGAAGCTCTCCTACAACCTGCTGCGCCTGGTCAACTCGGTTGCCGTCGCACCAAAAACGCCGATCACCGGCTTCAGCCAGGCAATCACCGTGCTCGGCCGACGGCAGCTGCAACGCTGGTTGCAACTACTCATTTACGCCAACCAGTTTTCGCAGGGCAATCAGCCGAACCCGCTGTTGCAGATGGCGGCGGCACGCGGCCGGCAGATGGAAGAGCTGGCGGCGGCGCTACCGGCCGACCCGGAGCTGCCGGAAATCGGCGAGGCCGCCTACGTCGTCGGCATCTTCTCGCTGCTCGATACCTTGCTGAACCAGCCGATGGACGAAGTGCTGGCGGCGCTGCCGGTGGCTCCGCGGATCACGCGCGCA
>JAVFAT010000082.1:0-8088 GCA_034002385.1 Azospira sp.
TCGAAATGATCGCCGCCTGCAGCGACCCCTTCCCTCTCGCCGACGCACTGCATCCGGAAGAGCGAGCCGACATCCATCGCCACGGCGCAACGCAAGCGGCACAGCGTTTCCTGCGCTGCTGGACGCGCAAGGAGGCCGTCGTCAAGGCCGATGGCCGCGGACTCTCGTGCCCGCTCGACGGTTTCCGTGTGAGAACCGACGATTCTCCCGGAGGCTGGCTGCTGATTCCGCCACCGGGCAACGCCACGGCCTGGGCCTGTCACGACCTGCCCGCGCCGCCCGGCTATCACGCGAGCCTGGCGGCGAGATGCGCCACCTTACAGGTCACGCATCTCCTGCACCTGCCGTGGGACGAGACATCGCAGCGCCTGGAACGCGTCTTCGGCGTAGGATGAGCGCCGTCGGCGCAGGCTTGCGGGGCGGCAGGGAGCCTGCCGGGCACCGCCCTCGCCCACGACGATCGACAAGGAGAACCCGACGATGCCCGAGCAGCCTCTCATGCCACCGGACGGCCTCCGGCAGGACTTCGAAAAACGCAGCAAGGTAGTCAGCGCCGCCGAGGCCGTGCGCCGGATCGGCGATGGCGCTACCGTCGCCACCGGCGGTTTCGTCGGCATCGGCTTTGCCGAGAATATCGCCGTCGCGCTGGAGAAGCGCTTCCTCGGCGAAGACCCGCTGGCGGAGAAGGGCACGCCGCGTAATCTCACCCTCGTCTACGCCGCCGGCCAGGGCGACGGCGGCGAGCGTGGCCTCAACCATTTCGGTCACGACGGGCTGGTGAAGCGCGTCGTCGGCGGCCACTGGGGGCTGGTGCCGAAGCTGCAGAAGCTGGCGGTGGAAAACAGGATCGAGGGCTACAACCTGCCGCAGGGCGTCATCAGCCACCTCTTCCGCGACATCGCCGCCGGCAAGCCGGCGCAGATTTCGCGGGTCGGTCTGGACACCTTCGTCGATCCGCGCCACGGCGGCGGCAAGATCAACGACTGCACGAAAGAAGATCTCGTCTCGCTGATCCAGGTCGGCGGCGAGGACTGCCTGATGTACAAGACCTTCCCGATCGACGTCGGCATCGTCCGCGGCACCACCGCAGACCCGGACGGCAACGTGACGATGGAGAAGGAGGCGCTGACGCTGGAGGCGCTGGCCATCGCCACGGCCGCGCGCAACTCGGGCGGCATCGTCATCGTGCAGGTCGAGCGCATCGCCGAGCGCGGCTCGCTGAACCCGCGCCAGGTGAAGATTCCCGGCATCCTGGTCGACTGCGTGGTCGTCGCCGAGAAGCCCGAGTACCACATGCAGACCTTCGCCGAAGCCTATAACCCGGCGTTCTCCGGCGAAATCCGCATCCCGATGTCGAGCATCGCGCCGATGGCCATGGACGAGCGCAAGATCATCGCCCGCCGTGCCGCCTTCGAGCTGGCGCCGGAAATGATCGTGAACCTCGGCATCGGAATGCCCGAAGGTGTCGCCAGCGTCGCCGCCGAAGAGCAGGTGATCGACCTGCTGACGCTCACCGCCGAACCCGGCGTCGTCGGTGGCGTGCCCGCCTCGGGGCTGAATTTCGGCGCCGCGGTGAACACCGACGCCATCATTGATCAGCCCAGCCAGTTCGATTTCTACGACGGCGGCGGGCTGGATGCGACCTTTCTCGGCCTGGCCCAGGCCGACGCCGAGGGCAACCTCAACGTGTCGAAATTCGGCCCGCGGCTCGCAGGCGCCGGCGGCTTCATCAACATCAGCCAGAACGCGAAGAAGGTCGTCTTCGTCGGCACCTTCACCGCCGGCGGGCTGGAAGTGGCGATCACCGACGGCCGGCTGAAGATCGTCCGCGAGGGGCGCTGCAGGAAATTCGTTCAGGCCGTCGAGCACCGCAGTTTCAGCGGCACCTACGCCGTCAGGCGCGGTCATCCGGTGCTCTACGTCACCGAACGGTGCGTCTTCCGGCTGACGGCCGAAGGCATCGAACTTGTCGAAATCGCACCGGGAATCGATCTTGAAGGCGACATACTGGCGCAGATGGCATTCCGGCCGCGCATCAGCCCGGCGCTGCGCCTGATGGACGTGCGCATCTTTGTCAACGAAACGATGGGCCTGCGCCAGGTGTTGCAAGCACGCACAACCGCCACCGGAAGCACCGCCATCGGGCGGATGGTGCCTTGAAAAGGGATTTCCCGAGCCGGATAATGCCCCCACTTTCAATAAGACAAATCCTGAACAAGGAGAATTGCATGTCCCCCGCTGCCGGAACCTCTCTCCGCACAAAACTCATGGCCCTGGCGATGTTCACCGTCGTCGCACTGAGTGCGCTCTTTGTCGTAGCCCTCTACAACGAACGCTCGCAGCTGATGCAGGACCGGCAGGAAAAGGTGCGCAACCTGGTCGAGGTGGCACATACCAGCGTCAGCCACTTCGCGCAGCAGGCGCGCGAGGGCCGGATGTCGGAAGACGAGGCCAGGCAGGCGGCCATCGCCGCCATCCGCGCGATGCGCTACGACAAGAACGAGTATTTCTGGATCAACGATTTCACGCCGACGACGATCATGCATCCGATCCGCCCCGAGCTTGAAGGCAAGCCGATGAGCGAGGTCAAGGATCCGACCGGCAAGCAGCTCTTCGTCGAATTCGTCAGGGTGGTCAAGGCTTCCAGCGCCGGCTTCGTCGATTACCTGTGGCCCAAGCCCGGCTCCGACGCACCGGTGCCGAAGATTTCTTACGTCAAGGGCTTCGAGCCGTGGGGCTAGATCATCGGCACCGGCATCTACGTCGACGACGTGGATGCGATCTTCCGTCAGCAGGCAATCAGCTTTCTCGCCTGGGGCATCGGCATCGGCGGCTTCATCACGCTGGCGCTGATCCTCGTCGGCCGCAGCATCGTGAACACCCTCGGCGGTGAGCCGGCCTACGCTGCCGAAATCACCCGCCGGATCGCCGCCGGCGACCTGACGACGGAAGTGGCATGCAAGCCCGGCGACACGGACAGCCTGCTCGCCGGCATGAAGGAAATGCAGGTCACGCTACGCACGATGATCCGCGAGATCGTCGGCGGCGCCGAGCGCCTGACCCAGGCTTCCGACGAGCTGCTCACCGCCTCCGAGGAGGTATCGCTGAGCGCGCAGCACCAGAGCGAGGCCTCCTCGGCGATGGCGGCGGCGGTCGAGGAAATGACGGTGAGCATCGACCAGGTGGCCCAGAATGCCGATCAGGCGCACGCCATCTCCGAGGAGGCTGGCGCAAGCTCGCAGCGGGGCACCGCCATCATCCAGAGCGCGGCAGTCGAAATGCGCAAGATCGCCGACGCGGTTCAATCGTCGTCGTCTACCATCGAGGAACTCGGCCACCAGACCGAGCAGATCACCTCCATCGTCAAGACCATCCGCGAGATCGCCGACCAGACCAACCTGCTGGCGCTGAATGCCGCCATCGAGGCGGCCAGGGCCGGCGAGCAGGGGCGCGGCTTCGCCGTCGTCGCCGACGAAGTGAGGAAGCTGGCCGAACGCACCAGCCTGTCGACGGCAGAAATCGCCGGCATGGTCGAGAAGATCCAGAGCGGCACCCGCAACGCGGTCAACAGCATGCAGACCGGCGTGGATCAGGCCGGCAAGGGCGTGGCGCTGGCCAATGAAGCGGGCGAATCCATCGTCAGCATCCGCGACGATGCGATGCGCGTCATCGAGATGGTCAATGGCATCTCGATGTCGATCCGCGAACAGAACTCCGCCTCCGGCGACATCGCCCGCAACATCGAGCAGATCGCCCAGGTGTCGGAAGAAAGCGCCCGCGCCGTCCAGCACACCACGGAGGCCGCCCGTCACCTGCAGGAACTGTCGGCCAACCTGCACGCCTCGGTGAATCGCTTCAAGACACTCTGAAGCCCGCGCTGCCCGCCCCGGCAACCCGGGGCGAGCGGCGAAAACCGGGATTGACGGGGGCGGGCAAGCCCCTGCCGCGCTCAGCCCCGCGCTCAGCCCCGAATTGCCGGCCCTGGTTTTTTACTGCTTTTCCGACGAATCCCCGCATCCCCGCCTCACTGGCGTCTCTGCGGCAACTCCTGAATCCCGATCCCGGCGCGCATCCCAGCGCGCCGCCGCCCCGTCGTCGGCCTCGCGCGCATCGACCCAACGCGCGCCGTCGGGCGTGACTTCCCGCTTCCAGAACGGCGCCTTCGTCTTCAGGTAGTCCATGATGAATTCGCAGGCGGCGAAGGCTTCACCGCGATGCGCGCCGCTCACTGCGACGAAGACGATGCGCTCGGTCGGCAGAAGACGGCCGACGCGGTGGATCACCCGTACCGCGCGCAGCGTCCAGCGTCCCCTTGCCTCGGCGACGATTGCCGCCAGCGCCTTTTCGGTCATGCCCGGATAGTGCTCCAGCGTCATTTCAGAAACGCCGGAGCCGTCGTTCATGTCGCGCACCAGTCCGACAAAGCTCGCCACCGCGCCGGCCCCCGGATCGTCGGCAGTCAGCGCGGCGATCTCGGCGCCGACGTCGAAATCGGCTTCCTGGACGCTGATTTCATTGCTCATCGCCGCTCCTTGCAAACACCGGAAACCGCACATGCGGCTGAACCGGGATCGTCACCCCGCCGCAGGAAGCGAACCGGGAAGGGAAAGATCCGCACGCTAGCCGCCGGTCACCGGCGGAAAGAAGGCGATCTCGTCGCCGTCCTTCACCGGTGTGTCGCCGCGCGCCATGTCCTGATTGACTGCGCTCTTCAGGTTCTTCACGGCAGGAAGGTCCGCCCATTCACCACCGCGCGCGGCAAGCAGTTCGAGCAGGCCGCCGACGTCGGCAACCCCGGCCGGCAGTTCGAGCGATTCGCCGGAGGTGCCGAGCTTTTCGCGCAGGCTGGCGAAATAAAGAATCTTGATCACGTCAATTGCTCCACTGCGCGTCGCAGGCGATGCGACGCATGAAAAAGGCGGTCGCCTCGAACGCGGAGGGCGCGGATGGCGCGGAGGGCATGAAGGGGCGAAGGCCGCAGAAAGCCCTGATCGCATTTTTCCCTGCGATCTCTGTGCCTCCGCGCCCTCTGCGTCGAAAGGGGTTCTCTTTCACCCTGCCCCCTCAATCCAGCAGTTCCGAAAACGGGATGAAGCGCACCAGATCGCCGCGCGCCACCGCCTGCCCCGGCGGGTTGTCGACAAGGCCGTCGGCCTCGACGCAAGAGGAAAGCACGCCTGACCCCTGGCTCGGAAACAGCTCGACACCGCCGGCATCGTTGGTCAGCGCGCGCAGGAATTCGCGGCGCCCATCGGGGCGTTGCCAGTCGTAGTCGGCGCGCAGCAGGTAGGACTTGGGCCGCACCCGGTCGACGCCGGAAAGGCGGAGCACGAAGGGGCGCACCAGCGTCAGGAAAGTGACGAAGGCCGAAACCGGGTTGCCGGGCAGGCCAATGAAGGCACATTCCTTTTCGCCGCTCGTCACGGCGCCGAAAGCCAGCGGCTTGCCCGGCTTGATGCCGATCTTCCACATGTCGAGGCGCCCCTCGGCTTCCACCGCCGGCTTGATGTGGTCTTCCTCGCCGACCGAAACGCCGCCCGAGGTGATGATGAGGTCGTTGTCGGCCGCCGCCGCGCGCAGCGCCGTGCGCGTGGCATCCAGCCGGTCCGGCACCAGCCCGAGGTCGCGCACCTCGCAGCCGAGACGTTCGAGCAGCGCCACCAGCGCAAAGCGGTTGGAGTTGTAGATCGCCCCCGGCGGCAGCGGCTCGCCGGGCATCCGCAGTTCATCGCCGGTGAAGAAGACGGCGACACGCGGACGGCGCAGCACCGGCAAGGTGGCCAGCCCGACCGAAGCGGCAAAGGCGATGTCCTGCGGCCGCAGGCGGGCACCCGCGGCAAGGATCTGCGCCCCCGGCGCCACGTCCTCGCCGGCGCGACGGATGTGCTCACCGGGCTTCGGCACGTGGTTGACGACAATGCAGGCGGCCTCGCCCCGCTCGCTCCGCTCACCTCTCCCGCCGTGTTCGCAGCGCTCCTGCATCACCACCGCGTCGGCGCCGGCGGGAATCGGCGCACCGGTGAAGATGCGGGCGGCGGTGCCCGACAGCAGCGCCGTGCCGACGGTGCCGGCCGGGATGCGCTGCGATACCGGCAGCGTCGTGCCGACGGCGGCGACGTCGGCCACGCGCACGGCGTAGCCGTCCATCGCCGAGTTGTCGAGCGGTGGCACGGCGAGCGTCGAATGCTGCGCCTCGGCAAGCACGCGGCCGGCGGCGGCGATCGTCGGCATGGCCCTGGTTTCGGTGACCGGCTTGCAGCCGGCGAGCAGTTTTTCCAGCGCGTCGTCAAACGAGAGCATCGGTCTTTCCTGTCAGTTCGAGCGTTTTGATCACGAAATCGGCGATGGCATCGATGTCGTTCAAATCGAGCACCGGCAAGTGTGCGGGCAGATGCGCCCCCGATCGTTCACTGTCCGGCTCGTCGGTGGCCACCGCGACGACGTTCGGGTTTTCCGGCCACAGCGGCGGCTTGCCGTTGGCCGGGCGATGCACTTCGAGCTTGGGCACCGGCTCGTTCTTGAAGCCTTCGACCAGCACCAGATCGCAGGGCGAGAAATGCGACAGGTATTCAGCCAGCGTCGGCTCCGCTTCGTCGTACTCGTCGCGCAGTTCGTGCAGCAGCGCCCAGCGCTGCGCACCGGTGAGCATCACCTCGCTCGCCCCGGCCTGGCGGTGGCGGTACGAATCCTTGCCCGGCCGGTCAATGTCGAAACCGTGGTGTGCGTGCTTGATCACCGACACCTTCAGGCCGCGCGCGGTGAGGCGCGGAATCTGGCGCTCCATCAGCGTCGTCTTGCCCGAGCCGGAGAAGCCGGCGTTGCCGAACACCTTCTTTGCGGATGCTTTCATTGGAATGCCTTCATGCGCGCATTTTACCTGCTGCATCCGCTGCATCAGCTGCCCGACACCTCGAACACCGGCGCGAAGCCGCCGCCGGGGGTGCGGAAGTTGGTGGTCTGCCCCTGGTAGAGCCGGGCGACGACGAGCTGCACCTTGCCCGCGTAGGCGTAGTTGCGCAGGTCGAGCTTGAACTGCTGCGGCACACCGGCGACGTTGAGCCGGCGTTCCGACGGCGGCACCAGCGCCTGCGCGATGTAATCGCCCTGCAGGATCTCCTCGAACACGCGCTTGGTCATCTTGTCGCCGCGGTAGGCGGCCTTGCTGCCGTAGCCGGCGGCCGGCTTGAAGAACCAGCGCTTGCGCCCGGCCCACAATTCTTCGGCGTCAGCCGCGCGCACCGTGCGCGTCATCGGCACCATGTCGGCGATCAGCCGCCGTGCCTCGGCCGGCACGCCGAGTGCGGCCAACCAGCCGGCATCGCACAGCGCAACGAGGTTGCGCTTGTCGGCGTAGAGCGCGTGTGCGCGCGGGTGCGGCGTGATCACCGCGCCATCGTGATCCCAAGCGGCACGCAGCGCGGCGTTCGCCGGGTCGTCGAGCGCAAAGTCGGTAAGCCGGTTGTAGACGAGGTCGACCGGCTGTCCGGCGTGCAGCAAGCGGAGTCCGTCCCAGACGAATTCGGACGGATCGGCGATGACGGCATCGATGCCGTGCTGTACGAACAGCCGGCGGAACAGCTCGAACTCCGGCGCCATGTATTGCCCGGCCGGATTTTCATCGACGATGGCGACGCGCGTGAGCGGCCTGTCGCTGCCGGCACCGCGCGCGCGCCGCCATTCCTCGCGGAACATGGCGATGAACTCCGCCTCGACGCCGGCGCCCGGACGCGATGAGGGAGAAGGCAGCAACGACGGCAGCAACGACGGCGGCACCAGCGTGGCCAGATCGCGGCAGGCGCGCTGCGCTGCTGCCAGCCGCGCGTTCAAGAGGCCGCCGCCGGCATTGGTATTGATCTCGATCAGCTTCGGGCCATCGAGGCCGACGTGGAAGTCGTAACCGAGGAAAGCGCCGGCCGCCGCCGTGCAGTGCCGCGCCGAGGCCGGCGCCTGACGGAGCGTGCGTTCCTGCCAGCCGGGCAGCGCGACGATCGCGTCGACGGCAGCGACCAGTTCGGCCATGTGCTGCAAGTGCCGGCGGCCGACGAATACCACCGAAGCGGAAAAAAGATGCGGCCGCGTCGCAAATAT
>JAVFAT010000083.1:0-8008 GCA_034002385.1 Azospira sp.
CCGATCTCCGCACTCGACCAGGCGGTGATCTTCACCGCCACCAAGCGCGACGCCGACACCATCTCCGAGCAGCTGAACGTGGCCGGCTTTGCCGCCGCGCCGCTGCACGGCGACATGCACCAGGGCGCGCGCAACCGCACGCTCAACGCGCTGCGCCGCGGCCAGCTGCGCATCCTCGTCGCCACCGACGTCGCCGCGCGCGGCATCGACGTGCCGGGCATCACCCACGTCTTCAACTACGACCTGCCGAAGTTCCCCGAGGACTACGTGCACCGCATCGGCCGCACCGGCCGCGCCGGCCGCAGCGGCACCGCCGTATCGCTGGTGCACCACGCCGAAGGCATCCACGTGAAGCGCATCGAGCGCTTCACCAAGCAGGTGATCCCGGTCGACGTCGTCGAAGGCCACGAGCCGAAGCGCACGCCGGCACCGAAGAAGGCCAAGCCGGCCGGCTGGAAGCCGGGGCAGGGGAGAAACGGAAGCGGCGGCGGCAAGCCGGGCAGCGACCGCTACGGCAAGGGCGGCGGCTATGCGCGCGACGGTGGCGCTTATGCCCGCGACGGCGGTGGCGAGAAGCGCTTCGCCAAGGGTCCGCGCCAGGAAGGCTTCGGCCCGCGCAACGCGGAAGCTTCCGCCGGCCAGCGTCCGGACAATTTCGGCAACCGTCCCGAGCGCGACCGCAGCCAGGGACGTCCCGACAACTTCGGCAACCGCAGCGAGCGCCAGGACACTCGCCCGGACAACTTCGGCAACCGCGCCGACTACCAGCCGCGCGGCAAGGCCGGCTTCGGCGACCGTCGCGGCAGCAGCCAGGGCACCGGCGGCAAGCGAGAAGGCTTCGCCGGGCGCTTCGAGCAGGGCGCTCCGCGCAGCGACAGCCAACCGCGCCGGAGCTGGAGCGGGCGCTGATCCCGCGCCTCGTGGCGCACCCCGAAAAGCCGCAGGCATCCCCTGCGGCTTTTTTACGGGCCGGGATCGGCGGGCGGATCGCCTTCCACGCACGGAAGCCCGCCCGTCTTCCGTGGTCCGCGCCTGAAAACGGCGGCCAAGAGCGTCGCGCCCGCCTGACGAAGCGCGGACGAAAAACAGACAGGAAGCAGGCGGAAAACGGGCAGGAAGCAGACGGACGCCACCGGCCCGCTTGTTACAATTCAAGGATGAACGACGAATACTTCATGCGTGAGGCGATGTCGCTGGCGCGTTCGGCCGAGTGCCTGGGCGAGGTGCCGGTGGGCGCAGTGCTGGTGCAGGACGGCCAGATCGTCGGTCGCGGCTTCAATTCGCCGATCGGCGAGAGCGACCCGACGGCGCACGCCGAGATCGCCGCGCTGCGCGATGCCGCCCGCCGCCTCGGCAACTACCGTCTGCCCGGCAGCACGCTCTACGTCACCCTCGAACCCTGCGCCATGTGCGCCGGGGCGATCATGCATTCGCGCGTCGCCCGCGTCGTTTACGGCGCCCGCGATCCGAAGACCGGGGTGCATGGCAGCGTCGTCGACCTGTTCGCCGTCGAACGCCTCAATCACCATGCGGAGGTGCTCGGCGGCGTGCTCGCCGAGGAGTGCGGGGCGCTGCTTTCGGATTTCTTCGCCGCCCGCCGCCGGCGCCGCGAGGCGCCGGACGCATGAGTACGGCGGGCGGGCGGACACATCGACCGCATCCACGATCCATGCCCATGACCGCAGCAGCGATACGCATCCACCCACGATGAACATCCATATTTCCATTCCGCAACAGACGCTGTCCTTGTTCGACGAGGCAGGCCGCCTGCTGCGCCGCTGGCCGGTTTCCACCGCCGCCAACGGGCCGGGCGAAACCTTCGGCAGCTTCTGCACGCCGCGCGGCCGGCACGTGGTGCGCGCCAAGATCGGCGCCGACGCGCCGGAAAACACCGTTTTCATCCGCCGCCGGCCAAGCGGCGAAATCTACTCGCCGGAACTCGTCGCCGCCCATCCGGGGCGCGACTGGATACTCACCCGCATCCTCTGGCTCTCGGGTTGCGAACCGGGCTTCAACCGGCTCGGCACGGTCGACACCATGCGCCGCTACATCTACATCCACGGCAGCCCGGAGGGCGTGGCGATGGGCGAACCGGGATCGCGCGGCTGCATCCGTATGCGCAACGCCGACATCGTCGAGCTGTTCGACCTCGTGCCGGTCGGCACGTCGGCATTCATCGAGAGTGACGGAATTCCGGTCTGAGTTTGTCCGGCACCGGATCAGGCACCGGAGGAGAAGCAGGACAAAAACGGGGAACGAGGCGTTTCGTTCCGCGATTCCTGCGCCTCCGTGGTCAAGGGCGTGCTCAGGGTCGTGGTCAGACTTTTTCCACGGTCAAACCGTAACGACCGTTTCTCCCGCCGCGCCAGCGGCATCGAAACGCCGTTCGTGCAGGCGGCCGTTGCCCTTGGCGTCGATCAGGGCGAGGGTCGAAGCGCGGGTGCCGTAGTCCGGCGAGCGGACGAAGATCGCCGACAGGCGCCGCTCCCATTCCAGGCTGACGCCGGTTGCCGGCAGATGGGCGTCGGGCACGATCTCGTCGTCGGCGAGCAGGGCAAAGAAGGCGGCTTCGTCCGGCAGCTCGGCGAGCGCCCCGGCAAAGCGCGCGCGGGCGGCGGTCAGCTTCGGCCAGGGCGTGTCGAGCAGGTGGTTGGAGACGCCGTAAATGCCCGGCGCCAGCGGTCGCGCACCGGCGGCGCGGTTGGAAACGTAGTACAGGCCACGGCCGTCGCCGACGAGCAGGTTGAAACCGGCGTGGCGCGTGGCCGGCATGGCGGCGATTTCCTCCGCGTGGCCGGCGGCACTGCCCGTACCGGTCAGGAAATCGGCGGTCAGCCGGCCGCGCGAAACTTCGCCCGGCGGCAGGCCCGGCTCGCGCACGTTGGTGACGGCGGCAAAACGTCCGCCGGCGGCGATGCCGAGCCAGGTGCCGCCGGCTTCGAGATCGCGCCCGGCGGCGACCTGTGGCGCATCGGGCCAGCGGGCGGCTTCGGCGGTCGGCCGGGCGAAGAATTCATCGCGGTTGGCGGCGACGATCAGCGGCCAGTCGGCGTGCATCTTCCAGGCGACGAGGATCAGGCACATCGTCGAAGGCTCCCGGTGCGAAAATCTTGCGCGGCGCGTGCGCTCTGGCGCATGGCGCGCACAGGAGGAAAAGCCGGGTGGCTCAGGCGCTTGCCGCCGCCTTTGCCGAGACGGCTGCGCCGTCGCGGGCACGCAGGTGGACACCGGCCTCGGCCGCCGCTTCCATCAGCACGGCCAGCGCCTCGTGGCCACCGTCGGGCGAGGGCGCGGCGCTGACCACCATGCCGCAGGATTGCTCGGGCACGGCCTCCGAATACAGTTCGTCGCCGGCGGCCATCGGCGCCTCGCCGCGCAACCGGTACAGGTGGCGCTTGACCTTGCCCAGGTACTGCGTGCGGGCGACGATTTCCTGGCCCGGATAGCAGCCCTTGTGGAAGCTGACGCCGCCGATGCGCTCGAAATCGGCCATCTGTGGCACGAAATGCTCGCGCGTTGCCTCGCAGATCAGCGGCAGGCCGGCGCGGATGTCGAGCCAGCGCCAGACGGGCAGGCCGGCCGGTCGGAGCGGAGTGGCAAGCGTCGGCCACAGGCTGGCAGCGGCACCGGCCGGCGCGGCGACGAGGAAGCGTCCGTCGCCGAGCGCGAGCACGCGGCGGTCTGCTTCGGCGGCGCTCTGCATCGAGGCCGGCACCGGCAGGCCGGCAGCCTGCAGGGCGGTGGCCGAGGCCGGCCCGGCAAGGCCGAGCAGCACGAGGCCGGCATCGGCAATCGTCACCTTGGCGCGCAGCACGTACATCTGCAGGCGCTTGGCGATGGCGGCCTGAAGGTCGGCGGAAAACGCCAGCAGGTAGTCGTCGCCCTCGCGCCAGACAATGAAGCTGGCGAGCATCCGCCCCTTGGCGCTGCACCAGGCGGAATGCTGTGCGGCGGCGTCGGCGAGGTGGTTCACGTCGCTGGTCAGCTGGTTGTGCAGAAACGATCTGGCATCGGCACCGCCGACGCGGAGCACGCACAGATGCGTCAGCGGCACCAGCACCGAGCCGTCGCGTGCGGCGGCGAGTTCGCCGGCGGCATCGCCGAAATCGGCGGCGCCGTCATGTGCTGCGGAGGAATCGAAGCGGGCGCCGAGAGCGCCCAGGGTTTCTTGCCAGACGGAGTTCATGTTGCCGTGTCTCGTGTCGGTGTGTGGAATTCGGGCAGCGCGCCGCGAAGGGCTGCGGGCAGGGCCGGAAATGCGGACCCGCGCCGATTGCGATGCCCTGCGGGGCAGGACGGCAGGCGCGCTTCGGCTATCATAGCACCTCCGCCAGAACCCCCGGCCGCTGTATCGGCGGCCCTTTCCGATGTTCAAGACCCTGCGCAACCTGCTCCTGCTGCTGCTTCTCGTCGCCCTTGCCGCTGCCGCTGCGACGTACTGGCTGGCCCAGCGGCCGCTGCGGCTTGCCGCTTCACCGCTCGACTTCACCGTCGCCGCCGGCAGTTCGCTGCGCAGCGCCGAGCAGCAGGTGACGGCGGCCGGCGTCGAACTGCCGCCGCGCCTGCTCGAAGCGCTCGGCCGGCTGCTCGGCGTCGATGCCCGGATCAAGGCCGGCAGCTACGAGATCAGCGAAGGCATCAGCACGCTCGACCTCCTGCACAAGCTGACGCGCGGCGACGTGACGCAGACCGAGATCGCCTTCATCGAGGGCTGGACCTTCCGCCAGATGCGCGAGCGCATCGATGCCCATCCCGACCTGCGCCACGACACGCGCGGCCTCTCCGAAGCCGAGTTGTTGCGCCGGCTCGGCATCGACGACGTGGCCGCCGAAGGCTGGTTCTTCCCCGATACCTACCTGTTCGCCAGGCAATCGAGCGATCTCGCCGTGCTCGCCCGCGCGCACCGCGCGATGCGCCGCCACCTCGAACGCGAATGGGCGGCGCGGCCGGCCGGCCTGCCCTACCGGGATGCCCGCGAGGCGCTGGTGATGGCCTCGATCATCGAGAAGGAAACCGGCCGCGAATCCGAGCGCACCGAAATCGCCGCCGTTTTCGTGAACCGGCTGCGCATCGGGATGCGCCTGCAGACCGATCCGACGGTGATCTACGGGCTGGGCGAGGCCTTTGACGGCAATCTCAGGAAGCGCGACCTGCTCGCCGACACCCCCTACAACACCTACACGCGCGCCGGCCTGCCGCCGACTCCGATCGCCATGCCGGGCCTCGCCTCGCTGCAGGCGGCGCTCAATCCGGCGGCGAGCCGCGCGCTCTATTTCGTCGCCCGGGGTGACGGCAGCAGCCACTTTTCGCGCACGCTCGACGAACACAACCGGGCCGTGGCGCGCTATCAACTGAACCGGGGCAACCGGGAGAAAGGCGGGTAAGGCGCGATGCGCGGCAAGTTCATCACCTTCGAAGGCATCGACGGCGCCGGCAAGAGCAGCCATATCGAGGGCACCGTCGCCCTCCTGCGGCAACGTGGCCTCACCGTCGTCGGCACGCGCGAGCCGGGCGGCACGCCGCTCGGCGAAAAGCTGCGCACGCTGCTGCTGCACGAGCCGATGCACCTCGAAACCGAGGCCATGCTGATGTTCGCTGCCCGCCGCGAGCACCTTGCCGCCCTCATCGAACCGGCGCTGGCGCGAGGCGACTGGGTGGTCTGCGACCGCTTCAGCGATGCCACCTTCGCCTATCAGGGCGGCGGCCGCGGTCTCGACCGGCACCGGCTGCTGGAACTCGAACACTGGGTACATGGCCATCTGCAACCCGATCTCACGCTGCTCTTCGACCTGCCGTTCTCGGTGGCGCGCGAGCGCATCGTGCAGCAGACGCGCGAACTCGACCGCTTCGAACAGGAACGCGCCGATTTCCACGAGCGCGTCCGTCAGGCCTATCTCGACCGCGCTGCCGGCGCGCCGAAACGCATCCGCGTGATCAATGCCGACCAGCCATTGCCGGCCATCGCCGCAGCGGTCGAAAGCGCGGTGCTGGAACTCTGCCGATGAACATTGCCACACTCCACGCCGATCTCTGGCAGCACCTTCAGGCCCGGCGCGGTCAGTTGCCCCATGCGCTGCTCCTCGGCGGCCTGCGCGGCCTCGGCAAGTTCGCGCTGGCGCGCGCCTTCGCCGCCTCGCTGCTCTGCGAGCGACCGCAGGTCGGCGGCGAGGCCTGCGCCGCCTGCCCGGCCTGCAACTGGCTCGCTCAGGGCAATCACCCGGATTTTCGCCTGCTGCAGCCGGAAGCAATGGCCGAGACGGAGGGCGAAGGCGAGGAGGGCGGCAAGAAGGCCAGCCAGCAGATCACCATCGACCAGGTGCGCGGCCTCGACGACTTCCTGCACGTCGGCACGCACCGCGCCGGCCTGCGCGTGATCCTCATCCATCCGGCCGAGGCGATGAACCGCAACACCGCCAACGCGCTCCTGAAGATGCTCGAAGAGCCGGCGCCGGCAACGCTCTTCCTGCTTGTCAGCCACGAACCGGAACGCCTGCTGCCGACGATACGCAGCCGCTGCCAGTCGCTTCCCGTGCCGCTGCCGGCGGCCGACGCGGCAGCGGCCTGGCTCGCCGACGCTGGCGTCGCCGATGCCGGCCGCTGGCTGGCACTGGCCGGCGGTGCACCGCTGCTCGCCGCCGAACTCGACGGCTCGGGCGAAAGCCGGCTGATCGAAGCGCTGCTCGAACAGCTTGCGCGCGGCCCTGCGCTCGATCCGCTCGCCGCCGCCACCGTGCTCGACAAGGTGGTGAAGGCGGAGAAGGGCGGCGGCGCGGCGCCGATGAAGCGGCTGATCGAATGGGCGCAGAAATGGCTGTTCGACCTTTCGCTCGCGGCAGCGCATCTGCCGGTGCGCTACTTCGTCGGCGAGCGTACGCGCATCGAGCAACTGGCGGCGGCCAGCGACGCGGCGCGCCTGCTGGCCTTCGGGCGAAAATCGCTACAATACCGACGACACGCCGAGCATCCGCTCAACAGCCGGCTCTTCCTGGAAGATTTCCTTCTCGGCTACGCGGCGCTCTTCGCACCGCGCCAGGAAGGCCGGTAAAACCGTCCGCGCCGGCGTGATCCGCGCCAACCCGCCGATACCGAGGCTGCCATGACCGCACCCGCCAAGCCCGCCGCCCCCCGTTCCAGCGTCCTTTCGCTGAACATCAGCTCGAAGTCGGCGCTGTACGCAGGCTACATGCCGCACCTCAAGAACGGCGGCATCTTCATTCCGACGACGCGCCACTACAAGCTCGGCGACGAGGTCTTCATCCTGCTTTCGCTGATGGACGACCCGAACAAGCTGCCGATTGCCGGCACCGTCGTCTGGATCACACCGGCCGGCGCGCAGAACAACAAGGCACAGGGCGCCGGCATCCATTTCAAGGCCGACGAAGGCGGCATCGAGGCCCGCCGCCGGATCGAGGCGCTGCTCGGCGGCGTCATGCATTCCAGCCGGCCGACGCACACGCTGTAGGCGGGCGCGGTGACGGCGGGGGGGGGGCGGAGAAATGCCGAGAAGTGCGCGAGGAAAGCGGGCCTGCGCCTTGTCTTGCTGCCGACCACCCTGGCAGGGGTGAAAGAAATTCAATGTATCGGGACTGGATCGCAGGCCGGGATAGGCGGCGGTTTTGATGTCTATTTCTAGTTAGCTTTCACAGGAGCCGCTTTGGAATCCTTAACCATTCTTCTGTCATCCAGCGTAGTCGCTGCCCTTGTCGCAGCCCTCGTTTCTCTCCGTACGAACGAGAGAAAGATACACATCGAGAACGTTACGCAGGAGCGCGCCAAATGGCGCAACGCCATGCGCAGCCTCGCGGACTCGCTAATCAAGTCAACTCGCGCAGGCGATTTTCAGAGTGTCGGGTTTCACTGCTCCCAACTCGCCCTAAACGTGAATCCTTTCGACGTTGAAGACATCGCGCTGATTCAGGCAGCCGAACAACTCGGCACGATCGAAGACAAAGACGCTCAGGTAAATGAATTCTCTGAACGCATGGCTCTCCAGAGTAAACACGAGTGG
>JAVFAT010000084.1:0-7988 GCA_034002385.1 Azospira sp.
ACATGAAGATTGCGCGTTGCCCGGTGGCAGTACGTGCGGAACCAAGGTATCGCCTTTCGCGGCGCTCAAGGCGCTCAAGGACAAGGCGCCCTGACTTGTTTTTAGGAGTGTGTTATGGCCGTTCAGCAGAACAAGAAGTCCCCGTCCAAGCGTGGTATGCACCGCGCCCACGATTCCCTGAGCACCCCGCCGCTGGCCGTTGAGCCGACCACCGGCGAGACGCATCTGCGCCACCACGTCAGCCCGTCGGGCTTCTACCGTGGCAAGAAGGTGATGAAGGGCAGGGGCGAATAATCTCCCGGACTCCGGGCAGGCAGTCGGCCTGAGTGGCGGACTGCCTGCCTTTTCTTTTGCCTCCCATGGCCACCACCATCGCCATCGACTGCATGGGCGGGGATCACGGCCCGCGCGTCACCGTGGCGGCGGCGCTCCTTGCGCTCGACCGTCATCGTGATCTTTCCGTCATTCTCGTCGGGCAGGAGGATGCGTTGCGTCCGCTGCTCAAGGGGAACGAAGGTGCGCGCGTCGCCATCCGTCACGCCAGCCAGGTCGTGGCAATGGACGAATCGCCATCGCTGGCCCTGCGCAACAAGAAGGATTCTTCGATGCGCGTGGCGGCCAACCTGGTCAAGTCGGGCGAGGCGCAGGGCTGCGTCTCCGCCGGCAACACCGGTGCGCTGATGGCCATCTCGCGCTTCGTGCTGAAGACGCTGCCCGGCATCGACCGGCCGGCGATCTGCACGACGCTGCCGACGGTGAAGGGCCATGTGCACGTGCTCGACCTCGGCGCCAACGTCGATTCCGGGCCGGAACACCTGCTGCAGTTCGCCATCATGGGGGCGACGCTGGTTTCGGCCGTCGAGCACAAGGAACGGCCGACGGTCGGCCTCCTCAACATCGGCGAGGAAGAGATCAAGGGCAACGAGGTGGTCAAGCAGGCCGCCGAATTGCTGCGCGAATCCGGCCTCAACTTTGTCGGCAACGTCGAGGGCGACGGTGTCTACATGGGCGAGGCCGACGTCGTCGTCTGCGACGGCTTCGTCGGCAACGTGGCGCTGAAGATCTCGGAGGGCCTGGCGCAGATGCTGGCCACCTTCCTGCGCCAGGAATTCAAGAAGAACATCTTCACCAGGCTGGCGGCGCTCGCCGCGCTGCCGGTGCTCAACGCCTTCAAGCGCCGCGCCGACCACCGCCGCTACAACGGTGCCTGCCTGCTCGGCCTGAAGGGTGTCGTCGTCAAGAGCCACGGCTCGGCCGATGTATTCGCCTTTGGCCGGGCCATCGACGTCGCGCTGGAAACGGCCGCCAACGGTGTCATCGAACGCATCAGCGAACGCATGGCGACGATGGCTGCCGCCACGCCGCAGGAGAACATCTAAGTGATTTTCGCCCGTGTTGCCGGCGTCGGCAGCTGTCTGCCGTCAAACCGCGTTTCAAACGATGACCTCGTCACTCGTGGTGTCGATACCAGCGACGAATGGATCGTCACCCGCACCGGCATCAAGGCCCGCCATCTGGCCGAAGCCGGGCAGACGTCGAGCGAACTCGGCCTCGTTGCCGCCCGGCGCGCCATGGAAATGGCCGGCGTCGAGGCCGCCCAGCTCGACCTGATCATCGTCGCCACGTCCACGCCCGATTTCGTCTTTCCGAGTACCGCCTGCCTGTTGCAGAACAAGCTCGGCAACAAGGGCGCCGTCGCTTTCGACGTGCAGGCGGTGTGCAGCGGCTTCCTCTACGCGCTGACCATCGCCGAGAAATTCATCCGCTCCGGCTCGCACAAGCGCGCGCTGGTGGTCGGCGCTGAGGTCTTCTCGCGCATTCTCGACTGGAGCGATCGCGGCACCTGCGTGCTGTTCGGCGACGGCGCCGGTGCCGTCGTGCTCGAAGCGGCGGAGAAGCCCGGCATTCTGGCGACGGCGCTGCACGCCGACGGCGCCTACCACGGCATCCTGTCGGTGCCGGGCAACGTCTGCGGCGGCAAGGTCATCGGCGATCCCTTGCTGCGCATGGACGGGCAGGCCGTCTTCAAGTTCGCCGTGCGCGTGCTTGCCGAGGTGGCGCGCGAGTGCTGCGAGCAGGCGCAACTGGCGCCGGCCGACATCGACTGGCTGATTCCGCACCAGGCCAACATCCGCATCATCGAGGCCACCGCCAAGAAGATGGGACTGCCGATGGACAAGGTCGTCGTCACCGTCGACCAGCACGGCAACACCTCGGCCGCCTCGGTGCCGCTGGCACTCGACGCCGCCGTGCGCGACGGCCGCATCAAGCGTGGCCAGAAGGTCATGCTCGAAGGCGTTGGCGGTGGCTTCACCTGGGGCGCAGCGCTCCTCGAATTCTGAAATTCCGGGAAACTCCGGAAACCGCGATTCTTTCTGCATCAGGAGATCCCCATGTCCTTTGCCTTCGTTTTTCCCGGCCAGGGGTCGCAGTCGGTCGGCATGATGGCCGCCTACGGCAACGCCGCCGTCGTCCGTGCCACCTTCGATGAAGCCTCGGCGGCGCTCGGCGACGATCTCTGGCAGATGGTCGCCGACGGCCCGGCCGAGCTGCTCGCGCAGACCGTGAACACGCAGCCGGTGATGCTCACCGCCGGCATCGCCGCCTGGCGTCTGTGGCAGGAGAAGGGCGGCCGGATGCCGGCCGTCGTCGCCGGCCACAGCCTCGGCGAATACGCGGCATTGGTCGCCGCCGGCGTGCTCGAACTGAAGGACGCGGTGCCGCTGGTTCGCCTGCGCGCCGCGGCGATGCAGGAAGCCGTGCCGATGGGCACCGGCGCCATGGCCGCCATCCTCGGCCTCGACGACGACGGCATCCGCGCCGCCTGTGCCGAGGCTTCGCAGGGCGAAGTGGTCGAGCCGGTCAATTTCAACGCCCAGGGCCAGACGGTCATCGCCGGCCACAAGGGCGCCGTCGAGCGCGCGATGGAAGCGTGCAAGGCGAAGGGCGCCAAGCGCGCCGTGGCGCTGCCGGTGTCGGCACCGTTCCACTCGTCGCTGATCCGCCCGGCGGCCGACAAGCTGGCCGCGCGTCTGTCCGGGCTGAACCTCGCCGCGCCGAAGATCCCGGTGATCAACAACGTCGACGTCGCCATCGAGACCGATGTGGCGAAAATCAAGGATGCGCTGGTGCGCCAGGCCTATAACCCGGTGCGCTGGGTCGAGACGATCCAGAAGATGGCCGGCATGGGTGTCACCCTGGTCGCCGAGTGCGGCCCGGGCAAGGTGCTCGCCGGCCTGACCAAGCGCTGCGGCGCCGACAACATCAACGGCGTGGCGCTGGCGGATGCCGCGGCCATCGAAGCCAACCTGAATCTGGAGTGATTTCCATGCTTAGTTGCCAACTTTCCGGACAACTCGCCCTCGTCACCGGCGCCTCGCGCGGCATCGGCCAGGCCATTGCGCTCGAACTGGGCAAGGCCGGCGCCATCGTCGTCGGCACCGCGACCACCGCCGACGGCGCCGCGAAGATCGGCGCCTACCTCGCCGAGGCCGGCATCAAGGGCCGGGGCGCCGCGCTCGAAGTGCGCGAGCAGACCCAGGTCGACGCGCTGATCGCCGAAATCGAGAAGGAATTCGGCGTCGCCGTCACCATCCTCGTGAACAATGCCGGCATCACCCGCGACAACCTCGCCATGCGCATGAAGGACGAGGAGTGGGACGCGGTCATCGACACCAACCTGAAGGCCGTCTTCCGTCTGTCGAAGGCGGTCATGCGCGGCATGATGAAGGCACGCGGCGGCCGCATCATCAACGTCACCTCGGTCGTCGGCCACGCCGGCAACCCGGGGCAGGCCAACTACTGCGCCTCGAAGGCCGGCGTCTCGGGCATGACCCGCTCGCTGGCCCGCGAACTGGGCAGCCGCAACATCACCGTCAACTGCGTCGCCCCGGGCTTCATCGACACCGACATGACCAAAGCCCTGGATGACAAACAGAAGGAAGGCCTCATCGGCAACATTCCGCTCGGCCGCCTCGGCGCGCCGGCGGACGTGGCCGCCGCCGTCGCCTTCCTTGCCTCACCCGCCGCCGCCTACGTGACTGGATCGACGATCCATGTAAACGGTGGCATGTTCATGGATTGACCATAGATTTCAACGGCTTGCGTTCTGATTGGTAAGCGCATGGCGTTTTGGTAGAATCCGCTTTTCGTTTCATACCTCTGCAACAGGGAAGGAGCCCTTAATGGACAACATCGAACAACGCGTCAAGAAGATCGTCGCCGAGCAACTCGGCGTGAACGAGGCGGACATCAAGAACGAGTCCTCGTTCGTCGACGATCTGGGCGCGGATTCGCTGGATACCGTTGAACTGGTGATGGCCCTCGAAGAAGAATTCGAGACCGAGATTCCGGACGATCAGGCCGAGAAGATCACCACCGTTCAGCAGGCGATCGACTACATCCTCGCCAACAAGAAGTAACAAGCAGCAACAAGCCTCAGGGGCTTCCCCGACATGGGCCGGCCGACGTCGTGACGTCCGCTGGCCCGGCTTTCGAACGGAGCACCTTCCGGCTCGATTCAGCATTCGCATCACCCCCCTTCGTTTTCGGAGTTCAACTTGGCACGCCGTAGAGTCGTCATCACCGGCCTGGGGCTGATCTGCCCTGTCGGCAACAGCGTCGAGGAAGGCTGGAAAAACATCCTTGCCGGCGTTTCCGGCATCGCGCCGATCACCCGTTTCGACGCTTCCACCTTCCCAGTGCAGTTCGCCGGCGAAGTGAAGGGCTTCGACGTCACCCAGTACATTTCCGCCAAGGATGCCCGGCGCATGGATACCTTCATCCATTACGGCCTGGCGGCGGGAATCCAGGCCGTCCGCGACGCCGGGCTGGACAGCGAAGGCGCGGCCGACCCGGAGCGCGTCGGCGTTGCCATCGGCTCCGGCATCGGCGGCCTGCCGTTGATCGAATCCACCAAGGACGAATTCAACGCGGCCGGCGTGCGCAAGATCTCGCCGTTCTTCGTTCCCGGCTCGATCATCAACATGATCTCCGGCAACCTCTCCATCGAGTACGGCTTCAAGGGGCCGAACCTGTCGATCGTCACCGCCTGCACGACGGGCACGCACTCGATCGGCGAGGCTGCCCGCATCATCGAATACGGCGATGCCGACGTGATGGTCGCCGGCGGCGCCGAATCCACCGTGTCGCCGCTCGGCATGGGCGGTTTCTGCGCGGCGCGCGCGCTGTCTACCCGCAACGACGATCCGGCTACGGCCAGCCGCCCGTGGGACAAGGACCGCGACGGTTTCGTGCTCGGCGAGGGTGCCGGCGTGCTGGTGCTCGAAGAGTACGAGCACGCGAAGGCGCGCGGTGCCAGGATCTACGCCGAAATCATCGGCTACGGCAGGAGCGCCGATGCGTATCACATCACCGCGCCGAACATGGACGGCCCGCGCCGTTCGATGGTCAACGCCCTGAAGAACGCGGGTTTGACGCCGGCCGACGTGCAGTACGTGAACGCGCACGGCACCTCGACGCCGCTTGGCGACAAGAACGAGTCGGATGCGATCAAGGCGGCCTTCGGCGACGCGGCGAAATCCATCGTCGTCAATTCGACCAAGTCGATGACCGGTCATCTGCTCGGCGGCGCTGGCGGCGTCGAATCGCTGTTTACGGTGCTGGCCCTCCACCACCAGATCTCACCGCCGACGATCAACATCTTCAACCAGGACCCCGAGTGCGACCTCGATTACTGCGCCAACCAGGCGCGGCCAATGCGGATCGACGTGGCGCTGAAGAACAACTTCGGCTTCGGCGGCACCAACGGCTCCCTCGTTTTCCGCCGGATCTGAGCGGCAGGGCGGAAAGGATGCGGGAAACGCTCCGGAATGCGGAGAAGGCATTGAACGCATTGAACGCATTCAATGCGCTCTTCCCCGCGCGCATTGTTCCGTGCGGTTCCCCGTCGTAGTTCGGATTGGATCATCGCGCCGCCTGCGGGCGGCGCTTGTTTTTGTCCATGCCGCGGCGGCCGGGGCGCTCGTTTTTTCCGCCCTGCGCCTTGTCGCCCATCCGCCGGCCTTGCCAGCGTCGCTCGCCGCGTCTTTTCCGCTTGCCGTCCTGCCGCTTGCCGTCGCGCTCGTCTTCTTGCTCGCCTGCCTGCCGGTTTTCTTGCTTCTCCGGCAGCTGCGTCCGTCGCCACCGATCCGCTACCGGCTCGGTGACGACGGCACCCTGAGCCGGATCGATAGGGAGGGCGAGCCGGTTCCGCTGGAGATCCTGCCGGGCGGCTTCGTGGCCGCGTCGCTCGTCGTCATCCGCGTGCGGGAAGAGGGGAAGGGCGTGACCGGGGCGCTGACAGTGCTTGCCGACAGCTTGCCGGCAAGCGATTTCCGCGCGCTGCGCCTGTGGTTGCGCTGGCGGGCGCGGTTCAGCGGCGCCCGCGCCGTGGTGGCCTGAGCACCGACGGCCGCGCTTTCGCGGCCGTTTCCGGATAGTCGCGCGAGAAGTGCAGGCCGCGGCTCTCCTTGCGCTTCAGCGCGCAGCGGACGATCAGGTCGGCGGTGACCACCAGGTTGCGCAGTTCGATGAGGTCGTTGGTGACGCGGAAATTGGCGTAGAACTCGTCGATTTCGCGCATCAGGAGGCGGATGCGGTGCTGTGCGCGGCGTAGCCGCTTGCTCGTGCGCACGATGCCGACGTAGTCCCACATGAAGCGGCGCAGCTCGTCCCAGTTGTGCGAGATGACCACTTCCTCGTCGGCGTCGGTGACGCGGCTTTCGTCCCATCCCGGCAGTTCCGGCAATTCGTGCGGCGGCTGTGCGAGGATGTCCTTTGCCGCCGCTTCGGCGAAGACGATGCACTCCAGCAGCGAGTTGGAGGCCAGCCGGTTGGCGCCGTGCAGCCCGGTGCAGGCGGCTTCGCCGGCGGCATAGAGGCCGGCGATGCCGGTGCGTGCGGACAGGTCGGTGACGATGCCGCCGCAGGTGTAGTGCGCGGCCGGCACCACCGGAATCGGTTCGCGGGTGATGTCGATGCCCAGTTCGAGGCAGCGCGCGTGGATGTTCGGGAAGTGGTGCAGGATGAAATCGCTGCCCTTGTGCGCGATGTCGAGGAAGACGCAGTCGAGGCCGTATTTCTTCATCTCGAAGTCGATGGCACGGGCGACGACGTCGCGCGGCGCCAGTTCGGCGCGTTCGTCGTGTTGCGGCATGAAGCGGGTGCCGTCGGGCAGGCGCAGGATGCCGCCTTCGCCGCGCACCGCCTCGGAAATCAGGAAGGACTTGGCCTGCGGGTGATAGAGGCAGGTCGGATGGAACTGGATGAATTCCATGTTGGCGACCGCGCAGCCGGCCCGCCAGGCCATCGCGATGCCGTCGCCGGTCGAGGTGTCGGGGTTGGTCGTATACAGATAGACCTTGCCGGCGCCGCCGGAGGCGATCAGCGTCGCCGGCGCGCCGACGGTCAGTACCCGGCCGCTTTCGGTGTCGAGCGCGTAGGCGCCGTAGCAGCGGTTATCGGCAAGGCCGAGCTTGTCGCCGGTGATGAAATCGATCGCGATGTGGTTTTCCAGCACCGTGATGTTCGGATGCGCGCGCAGCTTCGCGGTCAGCGTCTGCTGCACCGCAAGGCCGGTGGCGTCGGCGACGTGAATGACGCGGCGGGCGCTGTGGCCGCCTTCGCGGGACAGGTGGTAGCCATCCTCGCCGCGCGTGAATGGCACGCCCTGGTCGATCAGCCAGTCGATCGCGTGCCGGCCGTTTTCGACGACGAAGCGCGTTGCCGCCGGGTCGTTGAGGTGGTTGCCGGCCTCGAAGGTGTCGCGGATGTGCGCCTCTATCGAATCGCGGCTGTCGAGCACGGCAGCGATGCCGCCCTGCGCCCAGGCCGAGGCGCTGACCTCGACGCCGCGCTTGCTGATGACGGCGACGCGCTTCGTGTCGGCCAGCCGCAGTGCGGCGGACTGGCCGGCCAGCCCGCAGCCGATGATGAGGACGTCGTAATGAAGGGACACGATCAGGGACTCGCAGTGTTTGCAGTGTTCG
>JAVFAT010000085.1:0-7948 GCA_034002385.1 Azospira sp.
TCTTCATCGAGAACGTCGGCAACCTTGTCTGCCCGGCCGCCTTCGATCTTGGCGAGGCGCACAAGGTGGTGATCCTGTCCGTCACCGAGGGCGAGGACAAGCCGCTGAAATACCCGGACATGTTCCGGGCCGCCTCGCTGATGCTGCTCAACAAGACCGACCTGCTGCCCTACCTCGATTTCCGGGTGGACGAGGCCATCGCCCATGCCCGCCGCGTCAATCCCGACCTGCGCGTGCTGCAGGTATCGGCGACGACCGGCGAGGGTTTCGCCGAGTGGCTGGCATGGATAGAGGGCGGCGTCGCCGCGCAGGCGGCAGGATGCGCGGCCGCTTCGGAGGGCGTGCCATGAGCGGGATCGTCTGTCATCACATTCGCGTTACCGGTGTCGTTCAGGGCGTCGGCTACCGGCCCTTCGTCTGGCGGCTGGCCAACGAACTCAAGCTCGCCGGCTGGGTGCGCAACACCGGCGGTGGCGTCGAGATCGAGGCGCGCGGCCGGCCGCCGCAGGTGAATGCACTGATCGAGCGTCTTTCCCGCGAGGCGCCGCCGCTGGCGCGCGTCGATGGCGTGCGGGCGCAGCCGGTGGTCTGGCGCGGCGACAAGGGCGAAGGTTTCGTCATTCTCGACAGCGGCGACGCCGACCGGGCGATGACGGCCATCGGCCACGACGCGGCGATCTGCACCGAATGCCGCGACGAGATGTTCGAACCGAAGTCGCGGCGCTGGCGCTATGCCTTCACCAACTGCACGCACTGCGGCCCGCGTTACACCATCAGCCGGGGCATTCCCTACGACCGCGCGCGCACCGCACTGGCGCCGTTTCCGCTCTGCAACGACTGCCACGGCGAATACCAGCGGCCGGCCGATCGCCGCTTCCACGCCGAGGCCAACTGCTGCCCGAAATGTGGCCCCGGCCTGCGCCTGCTCGACGAGAGCGGCGCCGACATCGCCGGCGACCCGCTGGCGCAAACGCTGGCGCTGCTGCGCCGGGGCGGCATTGTCGCCATCAAGGGGCTGGGCGGTTTCCACCTCGTTTGCGATGCTGGTAACGCCGACGCCGTGGCCGCGCTGCGCCAGCGCAAGGCGCGCGAGGAAAAACCGTTCGCGGTGATGGTTGCCAACCTCGCTTCGGCCTCGTTGCTGGTGCAGGTCGGCATCGGCGAACCGGCGCTGCTCGAAGCGGCCGAGCGCCCGATCGTGCTGATGAAGAAGCGCCAGCTGACCGACGAGCGCCTGCCCGGCGTCGCCCCCGGCCTGTCCTGGCTCGGCCTGATGCTGCCGTATGCGCCGCTGCACTACCTGCTCTTCCACGAGGCCGCCGGCCGCCCCGCCGGCACCGCCTGGCTGGAGCGTCCGCAGGAACTGGTGCTGGTGATGACCAGCGCCAACCCCGGCGGCGAGCCGCTGGTGACGGCCAACGACGAAGCGCTGCTGCGCCTTGCCGACATCGCCGATGCCTACCTGATTCACGACCGCGACATCGTCGTTCGCTGCGACGATTCGGTGGTGCGCGCCGCGCCCGGCGGCTTCCAGTTCCTGCGCCGGGCGCGCGGCTACACGCCACGGGCGATCAAGCTGCCCTACCCGGGGCCGGCGACGCTGGCGGTCGGCGGCTGGTTCAAGAACACGGTCTGCGTCACGCGCGGCAACGAGGCCTTTGTCTCGCAGCACATCGGCGACCTCGACAATGCCGCCGCCTGCACCTTCTTCGAGGAAACCATCGCCCATTTGCTGGCCGTGCTGCAGGTGAAGCCCGAGCGCGTCGCCCACGACCTGCACCCGGACTTCCATTCGACCCGCTTCGCCGCCGACTACGCGCGCGTGCGCGGCATTCCGGCCTTCGCCGTGCAGCACCACCACGCGCATCTGGCCTCGCTGCTAGCCGAGCACGGCATCCGCGAGCCGAGCCTCGGGCTGGCGCTCGACGGCGTCGGCCTCGGCAGCGATGGCGGCGCCTGGGGTGGCGAACTCCTGCGCGCCTCGCGCCGCGACTTCACTCGCCTCGCTTCGCTTGCCCCGCTCCCTCTGCCCGGTGGCGACCGCGCCGCGCGCGAACCGTGGCGCCTGGCGGCGGCGGTGTTGCACCGCTTGGGCCGCGCCGACGAGATCGCACGGCGTTTCGCCGACCAACCGGCGTCGGCGATGCTCGGCGAAATGCTCGAACGCGGCGTCAACTGCCCGCCGACTTCCAGCCTTGGCCGCTGGTTCGACGCTGCCGCCGGGCTGCTCGGCATCTCCCGGTCGATGGCCTTCGAGGGGCAGGCGGCGATGTTGCTCGAAGGTGCGGCTGAACGCTACGGCGAGGTGCTGCCGCTCGACCACGGCTGGACGGTCGAGGGTGGCCGGCTCGATCTGATGCCGCTGCTTGCCGCGCTGGCCGATGAAACGAATCCCGGCCGTGGTGCCGCCCTGTTCCATGCGACGCTTGCCGCCGCGCTGGCCGACTGGGTGCGCGGTTTCGCCGACGGCGAATCGCGCGTGCTCGGCGCCGGCGGCTGCTTCCTCAACCAGGCGCTGCTGCGCGGGCTGCGCGGCCGGCTGGCGAGGCACGGGCTGAAACTGGTCGAGGCGCAGCGGCTGCCACCGAACGACGGCGGCCTCGCGCTCGGCCAGGCCTGGGTGGCGATGCACCAGGACGTGAGCGATGGGGGCGAAGAGGGCGAGGAGGTCAGCGGAACGGCGAAGGCGAAACGGGCAGGGCGGAACGGGCAGGGCGGAACGGGCAGGCAGTGAAAAGCGCCCGACCATGAACCACCAAGACACCAAGGCACCAGAATTCACCAAGAAAAACCAGGAAGTGGTTTCTTCCGGCGCGGTCTGCGACCTGCCCGTCGAGAGATCCTTGGTGAATTCTGGTGCCTTGGTGTCCTGGTGGTGAGGGTTTGTCCATGACTGAGATACGTAAAGGCTACATCCGTCCGCTCGACATCAAGAACGGTCGTATCGACCTCTCGCATGGCGCGGGGGGCCGGGCGATGGCGCAGTTGATCGAGGAGTTGTTCGCGGCGGCGTTCGACAACGAGTTCCTGCGCCAGGGCAACGACGGCGCCTTGCTTCCTCCGCCGACCGGGGGACGTCTGGTGATGGCGGCCGACGCGCACGTCGTTTCGCCGCTGTTCTTTCCCGGTGGCGACATTGGCTGCCTGTCGGTGCACGGCACGATCAACGACGTTGCCGTGATGGGCGCGAGGCCGTTGTGGCTTTCGGCCTCGTTCATCCTCGAAGAGGGCTTTCCGCTGGCCGATCTCAAGCGCATCGTCGATTCGATGGCGAATGCGGCGAAGGCGGCCGGCGTGCCCATCGTCACCGGCGACACCAAGGTTGTCGAGCAGGGCAAGGGCGACGGCGTGTTCATCACCACCACCGGCGTCGGCGTCGTTCCTGAAGGCGTCGAGCTTTCTGGCGACCGTGCGCGGCCCGGCGACAAGGTTCTCGTTTCCGGCACGCTCGGCGATCACGGCATGGCGATCATGGCCGAGCGCGAATCGCTCGGCTTCTCGGCGCCGATCCGCTCGGACACGGCGGCGCTGCACGGGCTGATCGAAGCCCTGCTGGCGAGCGGTGCCGGCGTGCGCGTGCTGCGCGACCCGACGCGCGGCGGTCTGGCCACGACGCTGAACGAGATCGCGCGCCAGTCGCAGGTCGGCATCATGCTCGACGAAAAGGCGCTGCCGGTGAATCCGGAAGTCGGTGCCGCCTGCGAATTCCTCGGGCTGGACCCGCTTTACATTGCCAACGAGGGCAAGCTCGTGGTCGTCGTCGCGCCGGCCGATGCCGGGCGGGCGCTGGCCGCGCTACGCGCGCATCCGCTCGGCGCCCGCGCGGCGCTGGTCGGCTCGGTGATCGAGGATGCGCAGCATTTCGTGCAGATGACCACCGCCTTCGGCGGCCGGCGCATCGTCGACTGGCTGACCGGAGAACAGCTTCCCCGCATCTGCTGAGGCGTCAGAGGTAGTCCGAGATGACAACGGCGGTGACGTCGGCGATTTCGTCGAACACCATGCGGCGTGCTTCGTCGTGGTTGTCGGCGTTGTCCACCGAGAAGCATTGGGTGTGGCCATCGGCGAAACGGACAGCGGCAATGAAGCGGCGCTTGCGTGGGCGGCGTTCCGTGCAGGCCTTGCGCTTGCGTGACGTGTTCGGCATGGTTTCCTCCCCCGTTCTTTTCCTGTGTAGTACATGGGCATTTTAATGGAAGCCAGTCGATTGAAAAATAAGACAAAGGTCATAGGCGCTCGTGCCACTGGCGTTGCCTTCGCTGCCACCGTCGACGTCGTTTCCGCAAGCCTGCCCGCGCCCGTCATTGCTGCTGCCTTGCGGCATCGTGCGCGAACGTGCTCCGGGGTGCCCGCCTGACGGGGCAGGCTTCCGATGAACGCCGTGCCCCCAGTGCCTGCCATTCCCGCCTGTCGCGGCCGTTTCGCGCCTTCGCCGACCGGTCCGCTGCATTTTGGTTCGCTGGTCGCTGCCGTTGCCTCTTTTCTCGATGCGCGCGCCGCCGGGGGGGAATGGCTGCTGCGCATCGAGGACATCGACGTGCCGCGCAACGTGCCCGGTGCCGATGCCGACATCCTGCGCACGCTGGAAAGATTCGGCTTCACCTGGGACGGCACGCCGCTCCGCCAGTCGATGCGGCTCGAACGCTACCGGGAGGTGCTCGATGCGCTCTGCCGTGACGGGCTGGCCTACCCCTGCGCCTGCTCGCGGCGGGAGATTGCCGATTCCTGCTCGGGGCCGTCGGTCGATGGCGGCCTTGTCTATCCCGGCACCTGCCGCGCCGGCCTGCCGGCCGGGCGCGAGGCGCGCGCCTGGCGCTTGCGCGTGCCGGATGCGCGTGTCGGTTTCACAGACCGTGTGCAGGGCGAAGTAACGCAGAACCTGGCGCACGAGGTCGGGGATTTCGTGCTGCTGCGCGCCGACGGCCTGTTTGCCTACCAGCTGGCGGCGGTTGTCGATGACGCCGACAGCGGCATCACCGATGTCGTTCGCGGTGCCGACCTGCTCGATTCGACGCCTCGGCAGATCTGGCTGCAGCGCTGCCTGGGCGCGCCCGGGCCGCGCTACGCGCATCTGCCGGTGGCGAGCAATGCGGCAGGCGAAAAGCTCTCGAAGCAGACGCTGGCGCCGGCCGTCGATGCCGCTGCCGGCACGCCGCTGCTGGTGCGCGCACTGCGCTTTCTCGGGCAGGCGGTGCCGGCCGCGATCGAGCGCCTGCCGCCCGCTGAATTCTGGCCCTGGGCCATTGCCCACTGGCGCCTCGACGCGGTGCCTCGCTGCCGGAGCGTCGTCTGCCCGGATCAGTGCCTGCCGCCGTAGCCGGCCAGCCCGATCAGCAGACGGACGATCTGGTAGCTGCCCCAGCGCAGCAGTTGCGAAGTCCAGGAAAGGCGCCGCCAGTCGCGTGCGCACAACTCGACGGCGCCGCTGGCGATGGCCTCGTCCAGTCTGTTCCGTAGCGTTTGCGCGAAGCCCGCGTCGCGCACGACGACGTTCGCCTCCTTGGCCACCAGCAGGCTGAACGGATCGATGTTCGACGAGCCGATGGTCGCCCATTCGTCGTCGATCACCGCCACCTTGGCATGAAGGAATCCCGACTGGTACTCGAAGATGCGCACGCCGGCTTCTAGCATCCGGCCATAGAGCGCCTGTGTCGCGTAATGCTGCAGGCGGTATTCGACCTTTCCCTGGAGCAGGATACTGACGTTCACGCCGCGCGCGGCGGCGTCGCGCAGTGCGCGGCGAAAGCGGAAGCCGGGCAGGAAATAGGCGTTGGCGATCAGCACCTCGCTGCGCGCGCGGTCGATGGCCTCGATATAGGCGTCCTCGATGGCGTGCCGGTGGCGGATGTTGTCGCGGACGACGAAGGCCGCCGTCTGTTCGCCTTCCTGCCGGAGTGGCGGCGTCGGCGGGCGCTGGAGGCTGCGCCAGCGCCGGCGCAGGCTGGCCCAGAGCACGATTTCCCACAGGCGCCGCATGACGCGCCGGATCGGCTTCACCAGCGGCCCTTCGATGCGCACCGCGTAGTCGTGGCGGGGCGCGCCCGCATCCGGTGGGTTGAGATCGTCGATGATGTTGATGCCGCCGACGAAGGCGACGCGTCCGTCGATCAGCGCCAGCTTGCGATGCAGCCGGCGCAGGCGATGGCGGCGTGGCCGGAAGCGGGCGATCTCGCGCCGGTACACCTGTGCATGTACGCCGGCGACGGCCAGTTCGGGGAAGATGCCGGCGATGCTGTTGGCCGCGCCGAAACCATCGACCAGCAGGCGAACGCGGACGCCGCGTCCGGCGGCGCGCTTCAAGGCATCGATCACCGGCCGGCCGCTGGCGTCATCCTCGAAAATGTAGGTTTCGAGATGCACCTCGATGCTTGCCGCGTCGATGGCGGCGATCAGGGCCGGAAAGAACTCGCGGCCGCAGCAAAGCAGCGTCAGCCGGTTGCCGGGGAGGAATTCAGGCGCCATCGCGCAGCAGATGCGCCGACAGCGCGGCGTGATCGGAAATCTGCGACCAGGGTGTGCCGAAATGCACCTCGGCGCGCGTGATCGAAAAGCCGCGTATGTAGATGCGATCCAGCCGGAGCAGCGGCAGCGCCGACGGGAAACTTCGCGCCGGTCGGCCGGCGGCGCCGCAGAAAACCTCGGTGAGACCCAGCCGGTCGCTCAGCACGTTGTCGGCGCGATTGCGCCAGTCGTTGAAATCGCCGGCGATGATCAGCGGTGTGCCGGCCGGCGCAATCTCGTCGAGATAGGCGGCAAGTGCGTTCATCTGCCGGATGCGCGAGCGGCCGAACAGGGAAAGATGGACGCAGACGCAGTGCGCGGCGCTGCCGTCGGGTAGCGCGATGCGCGTGTGCAGCAGACCGCGACGCTCGAACTGCAGGTGCGTCACGTCCTGGTTGTGCGTGTCGAGGATGGGGAAGCGGGAGAGGATCGCATTACCATGGTGGCCGTGGTCGTAGATCACGTTGCGGCCGTAAGCCGTATCCGTCCAGACGTCCTCGGCAAGGAATTCGTGCTGCGCGCCGTCAGGCCAGTTCCCGTGCCGGGTTGCGTGCTTCAGGTGCAGCCCCTGCACCTCCTGGAGAAAGACGATGTCCGAGTCGAGATGGCGCAGGCGCTCCCGCAGTTCGTGCACCATCATGCGCCGGTTGAACTGTGAAAAACCCTTGTGGATGTTGTAGGTGGTGATGTGCAGGGTGTTTGTCATCATTCATCGGGCCGGCAGCGTCAATTTTTGATTCTACCCTGCCGTGACCGCCGATCCTGCCGCGCGCCATTCCGGCGTATCGCGGCTTGCCGTGCCAAGGGACGCGATCATTCCCGCAGGAAAATTCATGCCGGGATTCGCTTGCGGGCGGGATTTTTGCTAACATCCGCCGCCGATTGCGTAAAAGCATTTGACAGTTTTCTGTCGTGTACGCATAATTCTCGGTTTCGCCGGAGGAGTTCCCGAGCGGTCAAAGGGATCAGACTGTAAATCTGACGGCTCTGCCTTCGAAGGTTCGAATCCTTCCTCCTCCACCAGATTTGTTGTTGCGGACGTTGCAGTCGAGGTCAGGTTTGTGCGGGTGTAGCTCAATGGTAGAGCTGAAGCCTTCCAAGCTTAAGACGAGGGTTCGATTCCCTTCACCCGCTCCATGCTGCGTCGCCTGTTTTGCAGTTGTAGTCGCATCCTCCGGGAAGCAGCCGGATGTGCCCATGTAGCTCAGTGGCAGAGCACTCCCTTGGTAAGGGAGAGGTCGGCAGTTCAATCCTGCCCATGGGCACCATCGACCGGTGCGACAGCTATCGTTGATCTTTCGATTATTTGAAGGAGCCGGGAATGGCCAAGGAAAAGTTCGAACGCACGAAGCCGCACGTAAACGTAGGGACGATCGGTCACGTTGACCACGGCAAGACGACGCTGACGGCGGCGATCACGACGGTGCTGTCGAAGAAGTTCGGTGGT
>JAVFAT010000086.1:0-7834 GCA_034002385.1 Azospira sp.
GCCGTCCACCTTCACCTTGGGGCTGGTGGTCATGTGCGTGTAGAGCTTCTGGGTGGCATCGGCCTCGCTCTTGCGCTTGCTGGCAACTTCCTTGTAGGAGGGGCCGTCCTTCTTCTTGTCGAGCGCGTGGCACTTGAAGCAGTCGTTCTTCTTCAACAAGGCCCTGGCGGCGTTTCCGTCGGCGGCCTGGGCGGCCAGCGGCAGACAGATTGCGGCGAGCAATACACAGATTTTTTTCATGGTCTCCATCTCCTCCTTGGGTGCGCGTACACGCCCCCCGGAACGGGCCGTGCTCTGCGCAGATGCTCGATGGGGTGGGATTACCCCATTTTTTTGTGCCGCTCCGTCTTTTTGCGGGCCGGTCTGCCTCGGGGCAGCCCTTTGCGGCACTGTACGAAGACTAACGGCGATCTTTCGGAGCGTCTTGCCTCGGCGTCGCTCAATGATTGACCAAGAGTCGCTCCGCAACCGATCTGGCCTGCGTACGCAGTTCGCTTGGCGCCAGTCCGAAACGTTTCTGGAATGCGCGGGTGAAATGCGAGGGGCTGTTGAATCCCCAGGCATAGGCGATGCTGCTGATCGAACGCCGGTTCATTTCCGGGCTGGAAAGGTCGCGGTGGCAGCGGTTCAGGCGCTCTTCATAGACCCAGTGCATCAGGGAGAGCGGTTCGTCGGCGAACAGGCGGTGCACATACGACACCGAGAGTCCGGCCGCGGCGGCGATGCGCGGCACGTCGAGGTCGGCATCACGTAGCCGCAGGAGGGCGATGTCGCGGATGCGCTTCTTGTGATACGAGTGCATTTGCGTGGGCGGTGCCTCGGCGATCCTTCCCTGGCCCTTGACCGCAGAACTCAGCAGCGACAGGGTGAGGTCGATCGCATCCTGGCGGCAGCTTTCGGGCAGTTCTTCGTCCTGCGACGAGAGGGCGCGGGCCAGTCCGACGAAGAGCGTGCCGATGCCCTCGGTTGCCGGCATCAGGAGCGGCGTGTCGCATCGCCACTCGGGGCAGCGGTCGTCGAGGTGGACGGCCGGGTAGGTGAGGATCAGGTGGTGGCAGTCGCTTTCCCAGTCGAGCCGGGTGGCTTCGCACGAGTGGTAGGCGCAGAAGCTGCCTACGGAAAGCGGGATGGTGCTGTTGCCGAGCCGGAGGGCACCCTTGCCCTCGCGGGGAATGACGATGATGACCAGGCAATCCTTTTCCGATCCGCGCAGCGAGGCGCTGAACGGCGAGCCTTCCTGTTCGAGGATCGACAGCGCACCGACCTGCTGGAACGACAGGCGTTGCCGGAACGAGGCCGGGTCGGCCTCGATGGTGCAATCGACATTGAAATGCTCCGAGACGACCTGATGCCAGAAGTCGAATCTCTCCCCATGGTGCACCGATTCGGTGCTTTTTATGGCGGCCATTTTGCCTCCTCTCTCCCGAGTATCGTGACTGCGCTCTTTGTCGCTGTTCACCGGCCGTTTTTTTATTTTCTTGTCGTTTTTTTGCCCTTGTATTTTTGTTGGAGAGTGCAGTTGTGTGCTTGCTGGTGTCAAGACCAAATATCAAGTGTTGAGAGAAGTGCCTCCTGCGCCGTGGTGAAAAAGGGAAACGCCGACCAGAGGTCGGCGTTTCCTGTTTCCCTGTTCCGATCCGCGTTCTGCGGAAGGGATGCCGCTTACAGCACTTTGGCAATCGCCTCGGCGACGTAGCCGATGTTCTTCGTGTTCAGCGCGGCCAGGCAGATGCGGCCGGTGGACACGGCGTAAATGCCGAACTCGGTCTTCAGCCTTTCGACCTGGGCGGCGGAGAGGCCGGTGTAGGAGAACATGCCGCGCTGCTTCACGACGAACGAAAAGTCCTGCTGCACGCCAGCGGCCTTGATGGCGTCGACGAGGCCAGTGCGCATGGCGCGGATGCGGTCGCGCATTCCGGCCAGTTCCTGCTCCCACTGGGCGCGCAGTTCCGGCGACGAGAGCACGGCGGCAACCAGCGCGCCGCCGTGGATCGGCGGGTTCGAGTAGTTGGTGCGGATGACGCGCTTGACCTGCGACAGCACGCGGGCGGCTTCGTCCTTGCTGGCGGTGACGATGGAGAGGGCGCCGACGCGCTCGCCGTACAGCGAGAAGTTCTTCGAGAACGACGACGAGGCGAAGAACTGCAGGCCGGAGGCCGAGAAGGCGCGGACGGCGACGGCGTCGGCGTCGATGCCTTCGGCAAAGCCCTGGTAGGCCATGTCGAGGAAGGGGACGAGGCCGCCGGCCTTGCACAGTTCGACGACTTCAGCCCACTGCGCGTCGGAGAGGTCGGCGCCGGTCGGGTTGTGGCAGCAGGCGTGCAGCAGGACGATCGAGCCGGGGACCATCGCCTTCAGGCTGGCCTTCATGCCGTCGAAGTTCACGCCGCGCGTGGCCGGATCGTAGTAGCTGTAGTTCTCGACGATGAAGCCGGCCGACTCGAACAGCGCGCGGTGGTTTTCCCACGACGGGTCGCTGATGTAGACCTTGGCGTCCGGGTTGAGGCGTTTCAGGTAGTCGGCGCCGATCTTCAGCGCGCCGGTGCCGCCGAGGGCTTCGGCGGTGACGACCTGGCCGTTGGCGATGAGGGCGGAGTCCTTGCCGAAGAGCAGGTTCTGCACCGCATTGTTATATGCAGCCGGCCCTTCGATCGGCTGGTAGCCGCGCGGCGGAGCGGCTTTCAGGCGAGCTTCCTCGGCGGCCCTGACGGCGGCGAGCAGCGGGATCCTGCCGTCGTCGTCGAAATAGACGCCGACGCCAAGGTTGACCTTGGTCGCGCGGGTGTCCGCGTTGAACGCTTCGTTCAGGCCAAGGATCGGGTCGCGGGGAGCCATCTCCACCGCTGCAAAGATCGAGGAAGTCATATGCCACTCCGTGAGATAATCAGGGGACGCCCGGATCCTCGACGACGAGGATGGTACGGACAGAGAATGTGGGTCGCGGGTCGCGGGCCGCGGGCCGGAAAAAACAGCGCAAAATTCTATCATGAGCACTCCCGCCCGCCGTCGCCAGATTACTGCAGAAATCGCTCCGCCGGCGCAGGCCGGCGTCGTCACCTTTCCCGGTAGCCCGTTCCGTCTGCACCAGCCGTTTCCGCCAGCCGGCGACCAGCCGGCGGCGATCGCGCAGCTGGTCGAGGGACTGGACGACGGTTTGTCGTTCCAGACGCTGCTCGGCGTTACCGGCTCCGGCAAGACCTATACGATGGCCAACGTCATCGCCCGCACCGGGCGGCCGGCGATCGTCATGGCGCCGAACAAGACGCTCGCCGCGCAGCTTTATTCGGAGTTCAAGGAGTTCTTCCCGGAGAACGCCGTCGAGTATTTCGTCTCGTACTACGACTACTACCAGCCGGAAGCCTACGTGCCGGCGCGCGACCTGTTCATCGAGAAGGACAGCGCGATCAACGACCACATCGAGCAGATGCGCCTCTCCGCGACGAAGAGCCTGCTCGACCGCGAGGACTGCATCATCGTCGCCACTGTTTCCTGCATCTACGGCATCGGCGACAAGGAAGACTATGCGCGCATGGTGCTGACGATGCGCGTCGGCGACCGCATGGATCAGCGCGCGATCGTCAAGCGGCTGGCCGAGATGCAGTACGAGCGCAACGAACTGGATTTTCACCGCGGCAGCTTCCGCGTGCGCGGCGACGTCATCGACATCTTCCCGGCGGAAAACGCCGAGCACGCGGTGCGCGTCTCGCTGTTCGACGACGAGATCGAGAGCCTGCAGCTGTTCGATCCGCTGACCGGCCACATCCAGCACAAGCTCCTGCGCTTCACGGTCTTCCCGTCGAGCCACTACGTGACGCCGCGTGACACCGTGCTGCGCGCGCTGGAGGCGATCAAGGTTGAGCTGCGCGAGCGCATCGAATTCTTCAACCAGAACCAGCGGCTGGTCGAGGCGCAGCGGATCGAGCAGCGCACCCGCTTCGACATCGAGATGCTCGACCAGCTTGGCTTCTGCAAGGGCATCGAGAACTACTCGCGGCATCTTTCCGGGCGCCAGGCCGGCGAGCCGCCGCCGACGCTGCTCGACTACCTGCCGAAGAATTCGATCATGTTCATCGACGAGTCGCACGTCACCATCGGCCAGACCGGTGGCATGTACAAGGGCGACCGCTCGCGCAAGGAGAACCTCGTCGATTACGGTTTCCGCCTGCCGTCGGCGCTCGATAACCGGCCGCTGAAATTCGACGAGTTCGAGCGCATGTTGCCGCAGACGATCTTCGTCTCGGCGACGCCGGCCGCTTATGAACAGGAGCACCAGGGGCAGGTGGTCGAGCAGGTGGTACGGCCGACCGGCCTGATCGACCCGGAGGTGATCGTCCGCCCGGCATCGACGCAGGTCGACGACCTGCTGTCGGAAATCCGCAAGCGGGTCGAGGTCGGCGAGCGCGTGCTGGTGACGACGCTGACCAAGCGCATGGCCGAGGATCTCACCGACTACCTCGGCGAGAACGGCGTGCGTGTCCGTTACCTGCATTCGGACATCGACACCGTCGAGCGCGTCGAGATCATCCGCGACCTGCGCTTGGGCGAGTTCGACGTGCTGGTTGGCATCAACCTGTTGCGCGAGGGCCTCGACATTCCCGAGGTGTCGCTGGTGGCGATCCTCGATGCCGACAAGGAGGGTTTCCTGCGCTCCGAGCGCTCGCTGATCCAGACCATCGGACGCGCTGCCCGACACCTGCACGGGACAGCCATCCTCTATGCTGATACGATCACGGAATCGATGCGTCGCGCCATGATGGAAACGGAGCGGCGCCGCACCAGGCAGATCCGTTTCAACGAGGAGCACGGGATCACGCCGAAGAGCGTCTCGAAGCGGATCAAGGACATCATCGACGGCGTCTACGACGCCGAGACCGCGCAGCGCGAGTTGAAGGCCGCCCAGGAGACGGCGACCTACGAAGCGATGAGCGAACGGGAACTGGCCCGCGAGATCAAGCGTCTGGAGAAGGAAATGCAGGATTTCGCCAGGAATCTGGAGTTCGAGAAGGCCGCCGCTGCCCGCGACGCGCTATTCCGGCTGAAGGCCGGGGCCTTCGGTGCGGCCACGCACGATACGGAACCGGGCGCATGAGCAGGGTCGCTGTTTCTGCCCTTGCGTCCCATGCCGTATTCGGCTGCTTTCCCTGGTGCGATGGCCCGCTCCCGAAGTTTTCCCGGGCGCGGAGACAAACCGTAACGGATTGGTTCGAGAACGAATGATCAAGGTTTTATTCGTCTGCATGGGTAACATCTGCCGTTCGCCGACGGCCGAGGGCGTCTTCCGCAAGCTGTTGCTTGAGCGCCGGCTGGAGGGCAGGGTCGAGGTCGATTCGGCCGGCACGCACGGCTATCACGTCGGCGAAACGCCTGATCCGCGCACGCAGCGCGCGGCAGCGGCGCGTGGCTACGATCTGTCGCTGATCCGTGCGCGCAAGGTGACGGCAGCCGATCTCGAATATTTCGATCTGGTGCTGGCGATGGATCGGAACAATCTTGCGGTGCTGAATACCCTGTGCCCGCCGCATCTCGCCGACCGTCTGCGACTCTTCATGAGCTATGCGCAAAATTTCGACGACGACGAGGTGCCCGATCCGTATTACGGGCTTGGCCACGGCTTCGACCTCGTCATCGACATGGTCGAGGATGCCGCCATCGGCCTGCTCGACGAGATCGAGCGGCGCCTGCCGCCGTTGCCGGTGCTGACGAGGAAAGCGAAAAAACCGGAACCGGCGGCGTGATGGGGTGGAGTCTCGCGGCCTGAGTTGCAGCCTGAGTCGCAGCCTGTAAACAAGGAACGGGGCGCCGAGGCGCCCCGTTTTTTCGGGAGCGAGGACGCTTACTTGCGCGTCTCGATCATCACCATCGGTTCATCGCTGAGCGTGACCTGAGCCGTCTTGCGGCGGCGCGGCCGGGGCGTCGACTCGACCGCTTCCGGCGCCGGCGTGTGCGTCTTGCCTTGCACGGTTTCGATCATCACCAGGCCGGAGGCGGCGAGGGCGCCGTCGCTGGCAGGCGGCGTCGACACCGCGATCGGCTCGGCGGCCGGCGGCGGTGCGGGCAAGGCTGCGGCGGCCTCGGCGACACGGGCTTCGGCGGTTTCGGTGACCGTACCCGGTGTCGTTACCGTGGCGGTTTCGATGGTTTCGACCGCCTCTACGCTTGCGTCGACGGCAACGGCTTCAACGGTTTCTTCGGTCTCTGCGGTTTCCTCGACGACGACGGCATTTACCGGCGCGGTTTCGACGACAGCATCCACCAGCACGGTTTCGATGACCGCTGCCGCCGGGGCGCTTTCCGCGACGACGGTCGCCGGTGCCGTTTCGACGATGGCAGCAGGCGGTGCGTCGGTGGCGATGACCGGCACGGCGGAGGCGGTTTCCACTGCGCTGCTCGTCGTCGTGACCTTGTCAGCCGGCACAGACGATGCGTCTGTTTCGGCCGGAAGCGGCGCGGCGGTTTCGGTGACGAGGCCGGCAACCGTGCCTGCGGCGGCGGTGACCACCGCGATTTCAGTTGCGGCAGCAGCCGGCAGCGCATCGCTGCCCGCTATGGCGGCTTCGTTCGTCGTCACGGCATCGGCCTGCTCCGGGCGGCCCTCGCCGCGTTCGCGGCGGCCGCCGCGACGGCCGCGACGACGGCCACGGCTCTCTTCCCCGGCGGTGGCCTCCTCGCCGGCAGGCAGTGCCGTGTTTGCCGTGGCGACGGCGCTGGTCAGCGTGGCCTCGCCGGTACTGCTGGCCGGCGGCGCTTCACGGTTGCGTTCCTGGCGTCCTTCGCCGCGTTGGCGGCGCCCTTCGCGCGGGGCTTGCGCCTGACCGTCCTCGCGGGCGGCGGCCGGCTGGCGAGCTTCCTTCGGCTCGCGCGGCGGCCGCGGTTCGCGTCCTTCGCGCCCCTCGCGTCCTTCGCGTCCTTCGCGCTCTTCGTCACGGCCGTTGCGACCGCGACCGCGGCCGCGGGTGCCTTCGCGCTGGCCATCGCGGCTGCCGCGTTCGCGGTTCTGTCCGTTGCGGCGCGGCTCGGCCTTCTTTTCCGGTTCAGCTGCGGGTTCGGCCGGCTTGCTGCTGCTGAACCAGGAGAGGATGCGGGCGAAGAAACCGGGAGCGGGCGCTGCCGTCGGAGTCGGCGAGGTACCCGGCCGGCTGTCGACGACAGGGGCCGGCTGGTCCGGTGCAATGTGCTTGATTGCCGCTTCCTGGCGCGGCGGGCGGTTTTCCGCCTGGGCCAGCGAAGCCTTGGCTTCCTCGACCGGCGCTTCGACCATCTTGTAGGACGGCTGGATCAGGTCTTCCTGGTTCAGGTCGTCGTGGCGCAGGCGGACGGTGGTGTGCGCAGGCGTTTCGAGGTGAACGTTCGGAATCAGCAGGATGTTCGTCTTGTGCCGCAATTCGATGGTGGCGATGTCCGCCCGCTTCTCGTTGAGCAGGAAGGTGGCGACGTCCACCGGCACCTGCGTGTGCACGGCGGCCGTGTTGTCCTTCATCGCCTCCTCTTCGAGGATGCGCAGGATGTGCAGCGCCGCCGATTCGGTCGAGCGGATGTGGCCGGTGCCGGTGCAGCGCGGGCAGGTGATGTAGCTGGTTTCGGCGAGCGCCGGACGCAGGCGCTGGCGCGACAGCTCCATCAGGCCGAAGCGGCTGATCTTGCCCATCTGCACGCGGGCGCGGTCGTAGCGCAGCGCGTCGCGCAGGCGGTTCTCGACTTCACGCTGGTTCTTGCTCGACTCCATGTCGATGAAGTCGATGACGATCAGGCCGCCGAGGTCGCGCAGGCGCAGCTGGCGGGCGATCTCGTCGGCCGCCTCGCAGTTGGTCTTGAACGCCGTTTCCTCGATGTCGGC